>NZ_JBFULQ010000056.1:0-19895 GCF_054049815.1 Mesorhizobium sp. P5_C1
CTACCTTCTTGGAGTGCTGACCGAGCATGGGCGTGGCGTGCCGGTCGATCGAGCGGCAGCGGCGCGACTGTATCATCTCGCCGCGGAGAAAGGCCTTCCCTCGGCCCAGTTCCGGTTGGGATTGGGGCTCATCGATGGTGGCCTTGCAGACCAGGATATCGCGGCCGGCGAGGCGTGGCTGCGGCGCGCCGCATTGGCGGGAAACATCGAGGCAGCCTACCGTCTCGGCGATCGCTACGTGAAGAGTTCGYAGCCGGACTATGCGGAGGCCGCGACGTGGTATCGACGCGCGGCCGATGCAGGCCATCAGGCCGCCGCCCGCGCCTTGGCATCGCTCTATCTCTCGGGAAACGGTGTCGCCCAGGACGTCGAGGAGGGAGCGCGCTGGCTGCGCACGTCCGCAAATGCGGGAAATCAGGAAGCGCAGGTCGACTTTGCCAATCTGGTCCTCGAAGGGGCAGGCGAGCCTGACGACCGCGACCGCGCCAGCATTGCCGGATGGTTCGAGGCGACCGCCTCGTCGGGCGATCTGGTTGCAGCCTTCAACCTCGGCCTCTGCTTTGCCCAGGGCGTCGGCGTGCGAAAGGACGAGGAGCAGGCGGCGCAATGGGTGAGGCGCGCGGCCGAAGGCGTGGCCGAGGCGCAATATGCGTATGCGCGCATGCTTCAGGATGGGCGCGGCGTGGCCGCCGACCAGAAACAGGCCCGTCTTTGGTTTGAGCGGGCGGCCAACGCCGGCATGGTCGACGCGCAGGTGGCGCTTGCCGAAATGCTCCTCAATGGGCGCGGCGGCGCATCCTTGCCCGTGGCTGCGGCGCAGTTGTTCAAGCGGGCAGCCGCGGCCGATCACGTCGGGGCGATGTTTGCGATCGGCGCCCTGTACGGGAGCGGCCAGGGTCTGTCACTCGACCCGGCGGCAGCGCAGAAATGGTTCACCGCCGCCGCCGAGCGGGGACATGGCCAGGCCCAACTCATGCTCGGGCGCTATCTTTCCAATGGTCTTGCAGGGGACCACGACCCGGTAGCCGGTCGCGTGTGGTTCGAGCGGGCGGCTGCACAAGGTGTTCAGGAAGCCGTCGACGAACTCGCCGAGTTCGCGTCGATTTGAGGCTGGTGTGGCCGTCGCTACAGGTTTGCCACGCGACGCGCTTACCGGATCGGCGTCTCGCCGCGAAACAGTGGCTGGTGCGCCCGCATCAAGGTGGCAATCCGGTCAGCTACTTTTCGCACCGGCGGGGCGTGACGCTCCTCGTGATGGGTGACGATCCACTGATCTGTTTCGAGTTCGGGGATAGGGTGGGCGACGCGAACCAGCCGCGGATCGCTGTCACCGACGAAGCACGGGAAGACCGAAAGGCCGGCGCCGGCGGCCACCAGTTCGCGCACCGAATGGGTGTTGTTGCCGCGCACCGCGATGCGGTCGCCATGATGGGCTTGCAGCCAGCGCGCCGAAGCAATGTTTGCCCCTTCGCCGGTGACGCCGACGAACAGCCCGGCGGCAATGCCGTTGATCAGGTGGCGTCCGGAATAGATGGCGTGGGCGACCTTGCCGCTTAGACGGCCGGCCAGCCACTGTTCGGTCGGGCGCTCGCTTCGGATGCCGATGTCGGCGGCACGGCGTCCGATATCGACCCGGTCGGTGGTGGTGACGAGTTCCACCCTGATGCCGTCATCGACCGTCCAGATCTCGCCGATATGGGCGGAGACGAAGGCCGAGGTCCAAGGCCCAGCCGAGACGCGGACGATGCGGTCGGGCAGGCTTCCCTCGCGCCAGCGGGTCAGCGACTGCATTGCCGCCTCGACGTCCTCGGCGCGCCGCAGCAGTTCTTCGCCGACCGGGGTCAGTTGGTAGCCGGTCTGCTGGCGCACGAACAGCGGTTCGCCGATCTGCTTTTCGAGCGCGGTGACGCGTCGTCCGAGGGTGGCCGCGCTGAGCCGCGTGGTTCTTGTCGCCGCGCTCAGGCCACCCAGCCGCGCAACGTCGAGAAACAACCTTAGATCGTCCCAGCCGATATCCATTTTGCAGAAATGAAAAACTCCTTTCGACCCTGGCTGTAGCGCGAAGCAGGCATCATACGCAAGTATGCAGGCCTTGGAGGCGTTGGACAATCCTGCCTGGCGGGACCGTGCCCAAGCACATCGGCTGGCCAGCAAGCAGTGCAATCCCTTCGATCGCGCATGCGCTTGGCACGGATGCTTTGCGCTTTCGACCAACCATGCGCACTGGCCATCCACGCGCCAGAGGAGACAATCATGTTGGATGAACTTCGACGCCGTTTCGCCCGCTGGCGGGCCTATCGCCAGACGCTTGCGCGCTTGAGGCATGTGTCGGACAGCACGCTGGCGGATGCCGGCATTTCTCGCCAGGATATCCGCAAGCGCGCCCGCCAAGCCAGCCAGCGTCTTTAAGATCGTGGAGGCGGGCATTCGTCGAGACCGCCTAGTGCGGTTCCGCCGTTTCAAGCAGACGCAGAACCGCTCTATTGGCTACCGAGCGGCGCTCAAGGTACCGGTGCGCCGGCTTCGATCAGCCGGGCCTGCTTGAGATCGGCCCACAAAGCCGGCGGAATGTCCTCGCGCAGGTAGGCCAGATTCTGTTTCAACTCGTCGGCTGATCGCGCGCCCGGAATGACGCTTGATACGAGAGGATGGCCGAGTGGGAACTGAAGCGCGGCCGCCGGCAGCGACACCTTGTGACTGATGCAGATCGCCTCGATGCGGCGGACGCGCTCGAGCACCGGTTCCGGCGCCGGCCTGGTGTTGAAGGTTGCGCCCTTGACGGCGCCGGTGGCCAGGATGCCGGAATTGTAGGGTCCGCCAATGATGATCCTGGTGCCGCGCTGCGCGCACAGCGGCAGCAAGGTCGCCAGCGGTTCCTGCTCGAGCAAGGTGTAGCGGCCGGCCAGCAGGAAATAGTCGAACGCGCCCGCCACGACGAAATCGGACAGCATCTGCCATTGGTTGATGCCGACGCCGACCGCCTTGATGACGCCTTGCGAACGCAATTCGTCGAGCGCCGGATAGGCGCCCTCCATCGCTTCCCTGAAACGGCTTCTGGCATAGGGATCCTCGCCGGTGCCGAAATGAATGGCTTCGTCCGGATCATGGATCGAGACCATGTCGACATAGTCGGTGTCGAGGCGCTTCAGCGTTCCTTCGAGCGAACGCATCACAGCGTCGCGCGAATAGTCGAACTCGGCGCGGAATGAGCCGGGCTGGTCCCACAGCGCCGGCTGAAGGTCCTCGGGCGGGATCGGCACGAGGTCGTAGCCGATCTTCGACGAGATGACGATGTCCGCGCGGGGTAAGGATCTGATCGCCAGCCCAAGCCGGGTCTCGCTCACGCCAAAGCCATAGACGGGTGCTGTGTCGAAATAGCGGATGCCATTGTCATAGGCCGCGTGCACCGTTTGGACCGCGGCGTCGGTGTCGACGGCGCGATACATATTGCCCAGCCCGGTGCCGCCTAGTCCGATCGTCGTCACCTTCAGGCCGTTCTTCGCGACAGCCCTGAATTCGATTTCAGCCATTTTCTCTTCCTGTGATCGCTGCTGTTCTTCGTGCCGGCCAAGCGGCTTCCCGCACCACGCTCGGGCCGCGAAAAGGCCGGTCGTGAATCCGGTGTCGAAAAAGCATTGACACAAAAGTTGTCATATAACAATGTAACCAGATGACAAATGTGGGCAGGCCCGCAAAACGAAGAGGGAGGAACCAAGTGGACGACGAAACGAAAAACCAGATGGAGATGGTCAATGCCGCCATCAGCCGGCGCAGTGCCTTCGAACTGGCCGGCAAACTCGGCCTCGGTGCCGCCGGCCTGGCCAGCGGATTGGCGGGTGCCGGACTTGCCGGCGGCGTCAGCGCCGCGAAAGCTGCGGATTCATCGGCAGGCCTGCCGAAGAAGCCCTACAAGTTCCACTTCGTCTGCCATGTGACGCTCGACCAGTTCTTCACCCCGACCGTCTATGGCATCCAGGACGCCTGCGCGGCCTTTGGCTGCAGCTACCAGTGGACGGGTTCGCAGAAGAACGTCGTCTCCGAGATGGTCAGCGCCATGCAGACCGCGATTGCGCAGAAGTCGGACGGCATCGCCGTCTGCCTGGTCGATCCGACTGCCTTCGATGCGGCCACCGACATGGCCGCGCAGGCCGGCATTCCGGTCGTCGCCTTCAACGCCGACGTGCCGGTCGGCAGCCCCAACAGGCGGCTGTCCTATGTCGGCCAGCCGCTCTACCAGTCCGGATACAACTCGGCGCTGAAGTGGCTGAAGCTGATCCCCAAGGGCGGCCACGTCATGCTGTCGATCGGCGTGCCCGGCTCGCTCAACACGCAGCCGCGCCTCGACGGCTACATCCAGGCGATCAAGGACAGCGGCAGCGGCGTCACTTACGATGTCGTCAACACCGGGCCCGATCCGGCAACCGAAATCTCGCGCGTCGAGAGCTACTATCTCAGCCACAAGGACGTGAAGGGCATGTTCGGCACCGGTGGTTCCGACACCTACGCCTGCGGTTTCATCTCCAACAAATATGGCCTGGTGAAAGCCGGCGGCGCCGTGGCCGGCTTCGACCTCTTCCCGCAGACGCTAGACTTCATCAAGTCCGGCGATGTCAACTTCACCACCGACCAGCAGGCCTATCTGCAGGGCTTCCTGCCGGTCCAGCAGATGTATCTCTACAAGTTGTCGGGCGGTCTCGTCGGTCCGGCCAACAGCGACACCAGCCAGGCCTATGTGACCAAGGACAATGTCGACGCCTATGTCGGCAAGTCCCGCTTCGAGGGCCGCAGCGACGTCGAGCCGACCTGACGCAGTTCAGCCAAGCGAAAACTCCTGCCCTCGCCACGTCATTGTCCGATGACGTAGCGAGGGCGCCGCTGACTGCCGCCGGCTTGCCCGTCGCCGATCCCCGCCCAGAATTCGAAATCAGGAAGACAAGAGTGCCGCCAATCGCAATCGCAAAAGCCGGGAAGGGCGCCGTTGGCGTCAAAGTCCCGCAGACGATGACGGAGAGGCTGCTCATCCTGCTTTCCCGTTATCGCGAGGCCAGCATCGCCGTCGTCGCCATCGTGCTTGTGGTCTATTTCCAGGTCGGCAGCGATGGCGGATTCCTGTCGCCGCAATTCATGAGTGTCGTGCTGCGCGACACCGGCCGGCTTGGCCTGATCGCCGCTGCCGAAGTCATGCTGATGATCACCGGCGAGATCGACCTTTCGCTGAGCGCCATCTTCTCGATCGCGCCCTATGTCATGGCGCTGATGTCGGTCACCTGGGGCGTGCCGCTGGCCGTCGGCGCCGTTGTCGGCGTCTTGATCGGCGTGCTGGTCGGCGCCATCAACGGCATCATCACGGTGCGTTTCCGCGTGCCGTCGCTGATCACCACGGTCGGCATGCTGTTCTTCCTGCAGGGCATCGTCGTCTCGATCTACAACAGCCAGCCGATCGTGGCGCCGGTCGAGCAGCCCTTCAACGCGATCTTTGGGCAGAGCCTCTACCAGCCGTCGGATGCGCTCCTCTCCTGGCATGGCGTGACCGCCTTCACGCCCTTCCTGTGGGCGGTGCTGATCGTGCTGGCGCTGGCACTGGCGCTCAACCGCACCACCTTCGGTCTGCACACGATTGCCACCGGCAGCAACATCATCGGCGCGCGCGAAATCGGTGTGCGGACCGATCGCATGAAGATCTACAATTTCATGATCGCCGGCGGCTGCGCGGCCTTCGCCGGCATCATCAACACCGCCCAGTTTACCTCAGCCGACCCGCAGGCCGGCAGCCCGTTCCTCACCTTGCAGGCGATCGCCGCGGCAGTCATCGGCGGCACTTCGCTGCTGGGTGGCTCCGGCACCGTCATCGGCGCGCTGATCGGCGCGTTCGTGGTCGCTTCGCTCAACAACGGCCTGGTGATGATCGGCGCCCAGGCCACCGTTTCCGACATCTATCTGGGCGCCGCCATCATCGCGGCGATGATCCTGAGCATCCAGGTCGACCGGCTGCGCACACGGAGGCGCCTATGAACACGCAGACCATTCCGCCGCTCGCGCCAGATGCGCCCGTCGTCCTGGAAATGTCCAACATCTCCAAGAGTTTCGGCGCCGTCACAGCGCTGGTCGACGTCTCGATCAAGCTGCGCCGGGGCGAGGTCCTGGCCCTGGTCGGCGACAATGGCGCGGGCAAGTCGACGCTGATCAAGATCCTGTCAGGATTTCACCAGCCCGATACCGGCACGATCGTCTCGCAAGGCAAGGAGGTGCGTTTCGCCTCGCCGCGCGACGCGCGCGCCCAGGGCATCGAAACCGTCTACCAGGACCTGGCGCTGATCGGCGACCTCAGCGTCTTCCACAACATGTTCCTCGGCCGCGAATACCACAAGCGCATCCTGGGGCTGAACCTGCTCGACAACAGGAAGATGCGCGAACAGGCTCAACTCTACTTGGACACGCTGGGCATCTCGATCCCCAGCGTCAACAGCACCGTCGACCTCCTGTCGGGCGGACAGCGCCAGTGCATCGCCGTTGCCCGCTCGATCTATTCGTCGCCCAGGATCCTGGTGCTGGACGAGCCGCTGGCGGCACTCGGCGTGCGCGAAAGCGCGCATGTCCTGGGCCTGATCCAGAACCTGCGCCAGCAGCGCCAGGTCTCGGTGATCCTGATCGTCCACAACTACAACCAGATCTTCGAAGTCTGCGACCGCATCAACTTCCTGCATTCGGGCGAGGTCGCGCTGGACGCCTCCACGGCCGACACCAGCGAGGAGGAATTGATCCGCATCGTCAAGTCGGGCCTCGGCCGCAAGGCGATCGACGCCGCCGCGGCCGAAGTCCGGCCCGGAATCGTATGAACCCACCCAACGCCACGGCTGCCAAAATTCCTGCCGGCCAAACTGTCCAAGCCGATTTGCCGGCCCCACATACGGAGTACTCGTTTTGACGTTCTCACCGACCGAGCTGACCAAATCCCTTGGCCGCGGGCTGCTGTCCTTTCCGCTGACCTTCTTCGACGATGCCGGTGCCTTCAACGAGAAGGGCTATCGCGCCCATGTCGCGCAGCAGGGCGCTGCCGGGGCAAGCGGGCTTTTCGCCGCCGGCGGCACGGGGGAGTTCTTCTCGCTGACGCTCGAGGAATACAAGCGTGTCGTGCGGGCGGCATCGGATGAAGTTCCCGACCACCTGCCGCTGCTGGCCGGCGTCGGCTACGGCACGCATATGGCGGTCGAGTTCGCCAAGGCCGCGGAGGCCAACGGCGCCGACGGTTTGCTGGTGCTGCCGCCCTATTTGGTCAAGTCCGAGCAGGAAGGCCTACGCCGGCATCTGACCGCCATCTGCCGCTCGGTCGGCATCGGCGTGATCGCCTACAACAGGGACAATGCGGTGCTGACGCCCGAGACCCTCGACCGGTTGGCGCAGGATTGCCCGAACCTGATCGGGCTCAAGGACGGCGTCGGCGACATCGAGCTTCTCACCGCCTTGCGCTACCGGATGGACGACCGCCTGATCTTCATCGGCGGCATGCCGACGGCCGAAGTCCATGCCAGTGCGGCCGCGGCAATAGGCATGACGACCTATTCGTCGGCGATCTATAATTTCGCTCCCGAGATGGCGCTGCGTTTCTTCAACGCCTTGCGCGCCGGCCGCATGGCCGAGGTCGGCGACCTCATCCGCAGCTTCTTCCTGCCCTATCTCACCATCCGAAACCGGCGTGCCGGCTATGCGGTCTCGATCGTCAAGGCCGGTGCGCGCATCGCCGGGATCGACTGCGGGCCGGTCCGGTCACCGCTGCTTGACCTCACAGTGGATGAAGAACGGCAGCTCGCGGCGCTCATGCAGTCCTGCCGCATGCCGGTTGGAGAGCTGGCGTGAGATCACGGAATGAAGGTCAGGCTCGACGCCGTGCTACGAGCTGACCGAACCGTCGACCATGCGGCGATAGCGCTCGCGGCCCGCCTCCAGATGCTCGCGCAAGGTGAAGCGGGCGGCCTCGACATTGTGCCGCTCGATGGCTTGATAGATGCGGCGGTGCTCCGTCTGGACCTGCTCGAGATAAAGCCGCCGCTGCTCCGGCGTCTCAGTCCGCGGGCGGATCGACTGGCGCGGAATGATGACGGGTCCCAGAAAATGCATGAAGCGCTCGAAATAGGGATTGCCGGTGGCCGAGGCGATCGCCCGGTGGAAAGCAAAATCCGGTTCGATGGCGCTGTCGCCGGCCGCGATCGAAGCGTCGATGGCGACAAGGCAATCGCGCATGCGGGCAAGGTCGTCGTCGCTGCGCTTCTCCGCGGCGATGCCGGCGGCTTCGAGTTCCACGGCGAGCCGCAGCTGCAACACGTTCTGGACTTCCGTCAGCGAACGAAGCTCGTCGGAGACGATGCGAAATGTGGTGTTGGCCTCGTGGTCGGCGACGAACACGCCCGAACCCTGGCGGCTGACGACCAGCCCTTCCGAGCGCAGCGAGGCCATCGCCTCGCGTATCACAGTGCGGCTCACTCCGAATTGCGCGATCAGTTCCTGCTCGGTCGGCAGTTTCTCGCCACTGGTCAGATGGCCGGCGCGTATTTCGCGCGCAAACCAGTCGGCCACCTGCGCCGTGCGGCTGATCTGAGGGGGAAGGCCAAAGGAACGTTTCATCGCCACCAAGCAATAAACGAACCGCTGTTCTTGGCAACCGATTATTTATATGGTGATATGACGACATCCCTCGGTCGCCTGAAGTGCGCAACCTCTGTTCGCCTTGCCGGGCCGGCACGAACATCTCTCCCGATTTCCCTATCATGAAAGGACAGGGATTGGCTCTCTCCGACAAACCGGTGCTGCTGACCGGGGCATCCGGCACGATTGGACGCCTGCTTTCGGTCAGGCTGGCAGAACTGGGCTGGACCTTGCGGCTGACCGATGTCGCGCCCTTGCCAATCCCGCTGCCGCAAAACGCAAGTTTCGATCGTGTCGATCTCGAGGACCAGCAGGCGGTGAACGATCTTGCCCAAGGCTGCGGGCTGATCCTGCATTTCGGCGGCATATCCACCGAGCAGTCCTTCGAGACCGTGCTCGGCCCCAACCTGCGCGGCAGCTACCACATCTACGAGGCGGCGCGCAGCCAGAAGGCACGCGTGGTGTTTCCGTCGTCAGTGCACGCGGTCGGGCTCTATGAGCGGACGGAGATTCTCGACCAGGACTGCCTGTTGCGCCCGGACGGCTATTACGGCCTGTCGAAGGCCTATGGCGAAATGCTGGCGCGGCTTTACTGGGACAAGCATGCGGTCGAAAGCGTGCTGATCCGCATCGGCTCGGTGCTGCCGGAAGTTCCCGACGAACGGATCCTGTCGACCTGGATATCCCACGGCGATTTCGTCAGCCTGATCGAGCGCTGCGCCGAGGCCGAGCATGTCGGCTGCTCGGTGATCTGGGGACAGTCCAACAACAGCCGCGGTTTCTGGCGGCATGATGCCAGGCAAAAGATCGGCTGGACGCCGCTGGACAGTTCCGACAGCCAGGCCGAGCGCGTGCGTGGCAAGGTGACGGACAATCCGGTCGTGGAACGATACCAGGGCGGCAAGTTCATCGTTGTCGACTACAGCCGCGCCGACTTCCCGCCGCGTTCGATGTTCCCGGACGAGTGAGCTCCTTACGCCGGCGACCGACCACGCCCGGCGATCATGTCGGCAGCCTTTTCGGCGATCATGATCACCGCGGCGTTGGTGTTTGACGACACGATGCTTGGCATCACCGAGCTGTCGCAGACGCGCAGGCCCTGGAGCCCGCGCACGCGAAGCTCGGGATCGACGACGCTTTGCGCATCGCCGCCCATCCGGCAGGAGCCGACCGGATGGTAGGCGCTGCGGCCATGTTCGCGGGCGAAGGCTTCCAGCGCCGCACGTCCCTTCGTTGCCGCACCGGGAAGGTGCTCCCGGCTGATGTATTTGGCGAAGGCCGGCTGGGACAGGATCTCGCGGCTGATCTCGATGCCGTCGACGGCGCGCTCCAGGTCGTAGCGTTCGGCAAAAGGGTTGGGATCGATGATTGGCGGATCGCGCAGATCCGCTGACCGGAGCGTGACGCTGCCGCGCGAGCGGGGGCGGACATGGTAGGAATTCAGCGTGCAGCCATTGCCGCCGGGCACCGAGCCGATGCCTTCCTCGACGCCGGCGCCAGGCAGGAAATGGAACTGGATGTCAGGCGTCTTCTCCGCATGGTCGCCCCACCAGAAGCCGCCGGCTTCGACGATGTTGGAGGCCACCGGGCCCTTGCCGAACAGCGCGTATTCGAGGCCGGCGACCGCCTGCCAGCGCTTCTTCTTGTAGCGGTCGATGCCGTGTGGCCCGTTGAGTTCGGCGACGACATCGACATCCATGTGATCATGCAGGTTCTGGCCGACGCCGGGCAGATCGTGGATCGCCTTGATGCCGTGCGTGCCGAGATGCTCGGCCGGGCCGATGCCGGACAGCATCAAGAGTTTGGGGGAGCCGATGGCGCCGGCGGTGACGATCACCTCGCGCCCGGCGCGCAACAATTCGGTACTGCCGTTGCCGACGATCTCGACGCCGATGGCGCGGCCGTTCTCGACAACGATGCGGCTGACCGTGGCGTCGGTGCGCAGCGTCAGGTTCCTGCGGCCGAGCGCCGGCCTGAGATAGGCGACCGCCGTGCTGCTGCGTTTCCCCTGACGCGTCGTCGTCTGGTAGAATCCGGTGCCTTCCTGCTGGCCGGCATTGAAATCGGCCCTGAAGGGAAGACCCGCCTGCTGCGCCGCCTTGACGAAGACCCGCGTCAGCGGATGCGGCGCGCCGCTCGAAACCCCGAGCGGGCCATCTGTGCCGTGCTGCGGACCGGCGAAGGTGTCGTTGCCCTCGGAGCGCCGGAAATAGGGCAGCACGTCGGCGTAGCTCCAGCCGCTGCAGCCATCGTCGACCGCCCATCCGTCGTAATCCTGCGGGCAACCGCGGGTGAACACCTGGGCGTTGATCGAGGAACCGCCACCGAGCACGCGCGCCTGCGGATAGACCATGGTGCGGCCCTCGATCGCCTTGCCGGGCGCCGTGTCATAGCCCCAGATCAGCGGCCCGGCCGTCATCTTGAAGAAGCCGACCGGCAGATGGATGTAGCGATCGGTGTCCCGCGGCCCGGCCTCCAGCAGGACGACGGACAGGTCGGGATCCTCGCTCAGCCTGGTTGCCAGAATGCAACCGGCCGAGCCGCCGCCGACGATGATGTAATCCGGCATTCTCGCTCCCTCATGTGGGCACAATCGGCGCCCCCTCGTGTGCGCGACGATCTCAAGTCCCTTGTGCCGCGTCAAGAGAAAGGGTATGGTTGCAGTGTTGAAGGGTTGTCGTACAAGTGAGGAGCTTGGCAACCCGTCGATCGGAGGCCCGGCCGCGCTCCCCGCGCAAGCCGCCGGGCGGGAAACAGAATTCAATCGGGAGGTTCGATACATGAAGGACAGGACAGGTTTAACGCTTTCGGGTGCGGTCAGCCGCCGGACGCTGATGATGGGCGCCACCGCCGGAATGGCGGCGCTCGCCATGCCAAAGGTTTTGCGCGCGCAGGAAAAGCCGACATTGGTGACGTCGATCCGCTCGTTGTCCAACCCCTACCACGCGGTGTGGAAGACGGGCGCCGAGGCCTACGCCAAATGGGCCGGTCTCGAACACGTCACGCTGGTCTCGGAAGGCAACAGCGAGAAAGGCATCGCCGACATCAAGGCCATGCTGGCCAAGACCGGCGGCAACATGGTGCTCAATTCCGATCCCAACGACACGCCCGATGCCCGCCCGATCGTCGAGGCCTGCGCCAAGGCCGGCGCCTATGTCGTGACGCAATGGAACAAGCCGGCGGATCTGCATCCCAAGGACTTCAACCCGAACTATGTTTCCCACATCGAGTTCGACGGCATTGCAAGCGGCAAGACCATCGCCGAGATCCTGTTCAAGACCATCGGCGGCAAGGGCGGCATCGTCGCCCTCGGCGGCCTGATCTCGACCACGGCGGCGATCGAGCGCAAGAAGGGCCTCGACGCGGCGCTCGCCGCCAATCCCGACATCAAGCTGCTCGACTTCCAGGTCGCCAACTGGAAATCGACCGAAGCCTTCGACCTGATGGGCAATCTGCTCACTCGCTTCGGCGACGACATCAAGGGCATCTGGGCCGCCAATGACGACATGGGCTCCGGCGCACTCGAGGCGCTGCGCGCCGAAAACCTCGCCGGCAAGGTGCCGATCGTCGGTGTCGACGGCATCAAGACGGCGGTCGACGCGGTGCGCACCGGCGAGTTCGCCTGCACCGTCACCTCGGATCCGTTCTGGCAGGGCGGCATGGGGCTGGCCATCGGCTACAACGCCAAGATCGGCAAGTTCGACCCGGTCAAGGAGCCGCCGGAGCACCGCGAATTCTACGGCAAGGCGGTGCTGATCTCGCACGACAATGTCGAGGAATATTACAAGACCAATGTCGACGCCAAGCCGGAGATCGACTGGAACGATCTTTGGGGTCGGGTGACCGGAGCCATCCGGACCTGACCGCCGGGGCGGGCTGCTGCTCCCTGGCGGCCCGCTCCCCTTTACAGTCGTCGTGCATCGCACCGGCGATGGTCATCAGCAGACGGGAAGCGGTTTCTTGACAATCCATACAGAACCCCTGAAGTCCGTTTCGGACATCGAGCGGACGACGCTTATGACATTTCTCCCCGGCCGCATCRCCACCATGTTCGGTGGCAGGCGCTGGCGCAGCCTGGCGCCGCTGGCGGTGCTGGTCGTGCTCTGCCTGCTGATCGCCATTGCCAATCCCAATTTCATCGAGCTGCGCAACCTGGTGCGCCTCGCCAACTCGGCCGCCGTGCCGCTGACGCTGGCGATGGGACTGACCTTCATCATCCTGATGGGCAGCATCGACCTCTCGGTCGAKGGCACGCTGTCGGTCTCGGCGATGGTGGTGGTGCTGCTCGCCGCCAATGACAGCAATGGCAACGACTATGGCTGGTGGGCGGTGCTGGCCGCGGTCGTCGCCGGCACCGCCATGGGTTTCGTCAGCGGCCTCGTCCAGACCATGCTGCGCATCCCGTCCTTCATGGCCACGCTCGGCATGTGGTTCATCGGCCTTGGCCTGTCGGTCTATATGCTCGGCGGCTCGGCGATCCGTCTCAACGATGCCTCGATCCGCGAGCTGGCATTGGCCCGCTTCCTCGGCCTGCCGCTGGCGGTGTGGGTCGCCACCGGCGCGTTTCTGCTCGCCGCCGTCATCCAGTATCACACCAAGCTCGGACGCCACATCCTGGCCATCGGCGGTGACGAGGACGTCGCCAAGCTCTCCGGCGTCAACGTGGTGCGCGTGCGCATCACCGCCTTCGCGCTGGCCGGTTTCTTCTTCGGCATTGCCGGCGTGCTTGCCGCGGCACAACTGGGCCAGTCGCATGCCGTCATCGGCGACGGCCGGCTGTTTGCCGCGGTCACCGCCGTCGTCGTCGGCGGCACGGCCTTGACCGGCGGCGAAGGCGGCGTCGTCAACACGCTGATCGGCGTGCTGATCGTCACCGTGCTTGCCAACGGCATGATCCTGCTCGGCATTTCGCCCTACATCCAGCAGACGGTGCAGGGCCTGATGATCATCGCCGCGGTGGCGCTGTCGCTCGACCGCGTCCGCCTCAGGATAGTCAAGTGACCGCCATGCTGAGCGCTTCCGGCATCATCAAGAATTTCCCTGGCGTCCAGGCCCTGCGCGATGTCTCGATCGAGGTCCGGCCGAACGAAGTGGTCGGGCTGATCGGCGAGAACGGCGCCGGCAAGTCGACGCTGATGCGGGTGCTGGCCGGCAGCTACCGGCCGGACGGCGGCAGCCTCACCCTCGACGGCGAGCAGCTGCGCATGCGCAGTCCGCGCGACGCGGCCCGGCATGGCATCGGCATGGTGTTCCAGGAACAGTCGCTGGTGCTCAATCTGACGGTCGCCGAAAACATATATCTCGGCGAGGAAGACCGCTTCACCCGCTTCGGCATCGTCAACTGGCGCGCCATGAACGCGGCGGCGCGCCGGCAACTGGCCAAGATCGGCATCGACATCGACGTCACCGCGCGCACCTCCGAGCTCACCTTCGCCGCGCGCCAGATGGTCGAGCTGGCCAAGGCGCTGACGCTCGAGGAAGTGGTCGAGCGGCAGCTGCTCATCCTGCTCGACGAGCCGACCTCGGTGCTCAACGCCGCCGATATCGAGGTGCTGTTCGCCCGCGTGCGCTCGCTCAAATCCCGTGCCAGCTTCGTCTTCGTCTCGCACCGTCTCGACGAGGTGCTTGCGATCTCGGACCGCGTCTACACGATGAAGGACGGTGCGGTCGTCGCCGAGCATCGCGCGGCCGATGTCACCGCGCCGGAGCTGCACGAAATCATGGTCGGGCGCGGGCTGCAGGCGGAATATTACCGCGAGGCCCGCCAGCAGGCGCCGCGCGAAACGGTCATGGTCGAGGCAAAGGGCTTGGGCGCAAACGGCGCCTATCACGGCGTCGATCTCAAGATCAGGGCCGGCGAGATCGTCGGCATCGCCGGTGTCGTCGGTTCCGGCCGCGAGGAGGTGACGCGCACCATCGGCGGCTTCCTCCAGCACGATGCCGGTGAAATGAAAATCGCCGGCGACGCGGTGCGTTTCGGTTCGCCGGAACCGGCTGTGCGCAGGGGTATCGGCTATGTGCCGCGCGAGCGCAGGCTCGAAGGGCTGGTGATGTTCCTGTCGATCGCGGAGAACATTTCGCTGGCCGACCTGTCGAGCGTCATGCGCCATGGTGCGTTCGACTATGGCAAGGAGCGCCGGCTCGCCGCCGACTGGATCAAGCGGCTGCGCATCAAGGCGCCGGGCCCCGATGCCGCCTGCCGCAAGCTCAGCGGCGGCAACCAGCAAAAGGTGGTGCTGGCGCGCTGGATGACGGCGGGCTCGCGCATCCTCGTGCTCGACCATCCGACGCGCGGGCTCGATGTCGGCGCCAAGGAGGAGGTCTACGAACTGGTCCGCGACCTCTCCGCGCAAGGCGTGGCGATCCTTTTGATATCCGACACACTGGAGGAAACCATCGGCCTGTCGCACCAGGTGCTGGTGATGCGCGACGGCGAGATCACCGCGCGTTTCGACGCCAGCCCGGGCAACAAGCCGAACCA
The DNA here is from genome assembly GCF_054049815.1 of Mesorhizobium sp. P5_C1. NCBI lineage: Bacteria > Pseudomonadati > Pseudomonadota > Alphaproteobacteria > Hyphomicrobiales > Phyllobacteriaceae > Mesorhizobium > Mesorhizobium sp. P5_C1. The sequence goes on from NZ_JBFULQ010000056.1 coordinate 15,122, forward strand.
GGTCGAACTGTTGCGGGCGATGGTATGAGAGACCGTTTGGAAACTCTGCTCCCGCGGCCATCTGAAGGCGTTTTCTGCGCTTCCGGTGCTCACGGACCAACGTCCGCTGCGCTCCGGTTCTCGAAACCACCATCATATGACTCGCGAGAGCGACTTTCGAAACGGTCTTGGGAGCCCTGCGATGAATGAAGCTTTTTCGCTGCGGCGCATCTTCGAAGGCAAGTGGACGCAAGGCGCCATTCCGCTGGTCCTGCTTGTCGCCCTGCTTCTGATCATCGAGATCGCCGCGCCCGGCTTTCTCACCGGCGAGACCGTGGCGCTTTTGTTCGCCAACACCGCCGTGCTGTTCATCCTGGCGACCGGCGTCACCTTCGCCATCCTGCTCGGCGGCATCGACCTATCGATCCAGGCGGTCGCCTCGCTGGCCAGCGTCATCCTGGCGCAGCTGCTGCCTTCGCTCGGCCTTGCCGCCTTTCCGGTGGCGATCCTGTCCGGGCTCGCCTTCGGCACCTTGAGCGGCATCGTCCATGTCAAGCTGCGCGTCCCCTCGTTCGTGGCGACGCTCGCCACCGGCGGCGTGGTCACCGGCATCGCGCTGTGGGTGTCCGACGGCCGCGCCATCACCATCGAGGAAGGCGGCCGCGAAAACACCGCCTGGATCAACGCCACCGTCGCCGGCCTGCCGGTGGTGGTGCTGATTTCGGCGGTCATCGGCATCGCCAGTTTTCTGGCGCTGCGCTACACGCGCTTTGGCCGCCAGGCGATCGCCGTCGGTGCCGGCGAGCCGGCCGCCTGGGCGGCGGGCATCAATGTCGACCGCACCAAGATCATCGCCTTCGCCGCCTCCGGCATGCTGGCCGCAATCGCCGGCGTGGTCTTGGCGGCGCGACTGTCGAGCGGCTCGCCGGTCCTTGCCAACCAGCTGCTGCTGCCGGCCATTGCCGCCGTCATCGTCGGCGGCACCGCCATCACCGGCGGGCTGGGCGGCGTCGCCCGCACGGCGGTCGGCGCGCTGATCATCTCGATCGTGCGCATCGGCATGACCTTCGTCGGCGTCAACATCTTCCTGGAAAACATGGTGTTCGGCGCGGTGCTCATCGCCGCCGTCGCCATCACCATCGACCGCAGCAAGATCGCGGTCATCAAGTGACAGATCCTTCCGCACCGCCTCCCAAGCAAGCGCGGACCGGACGGGGTCGCATCAAAGGCGCGATGCGGCCCCGCCTGCTCAGATCATTGCATCGTGTCGAGGCCGATCAGCTCGATCTTGTAGCCGTCCGGGTCCTCGACGAAAGCGATATGGGTGGTGCCGTGCTGCATCGGCCCGGGCTTGCGCGGAATCTTGGCACCGCGCTTTTCCAGTTCGGCGCAGACGGCGTAGATGTCGTTGACGCCGAGCGCCAGGTGGCCGAAGCCAGTGCCGATCTCGTAGGGCTCTTCGCGCCCCCAGTTCAGCGTCAGCTCGACAACGGCTTCCTTGTCCTCCGGCCCATAGCCGACAAAGGCGTTGGTGAACTTGCCGCCGGGATAGTCCTCCCGGCGCAGCAAGGTCATGCCGAGGACCTCGGTGTAGAAGGCGATCGACTTGTCGAGGTCGAGCACCCTGATCATGGTGTGCATATAGCGAAAGCCCGGGGCGTCGCTCATTGGGAAAGTCCTCCGAATTTGGTGATTGGCTGGTCTGACCGTCCACATCAAACAGCTGGCAGGAGTATGGCGGCCTCGCTTGATGTTCTAAATCAGGGTTGTATGATAACACGACAAGCAAGGTGGTTGTCCAGTCGTTTTCCCAGAGGGTCCAGAGCCAGGTCATGAATGTCGTGCCGCCCATTTCCGCATCGCTGCTATCGGCCCTGGCCGGCGTGCTGCCGGATGGCGGCTTGCTGACCAGCGACGAAGATCTGGCGCGCTACAGCCGCGACTGGTCGGGCGACCATTTCGGCCGCCCGCTGGCGGTTGCGCGTCCGGCCTCGGTCAAGGAGATGTCGGCGCTGATGCGGCATTGCCATGCGGAGCGCATCCCGGTCGTGCCGCAAGGCGGCCTGACCGGCCTCGTGGGTGCTGCGGTCGCCGCCGATGGCGGCGAGATCGTCATCTCGCTGGAGCGCATGAACCGGATCCGCTCGATCAGCCCGATCGACTTCGCCATGGTGGTCGAGGCCGGCTGTATCCTCGAGGATGCCAAGCGCGCCGCCGCAGAGTGCGACTGCCTGCTGCCGATCACCTTCGGGGCGCAGGGAAGCTGCCGCATCGGCGGCAACGTCGCCACCAATGCCGGTGGCTTCAACGTGCTGCGCTACGGCATGACGCGCGACCTGGTGCTCGGCCTCGAAGTGGTGCTGGCCGATGGCCGGATCTGGAACGGGCTGAAGGTGCTGCGCAAGGACAATCGCGGCTATGACCTCAAGCAGATCTTCATCGGCTCGGAAGGCACGCTCGGCATCGTCACCGCAGCCGCGCTGAAACTCTTTCCCAAGCCGACGCAGATCGAGACGGCGCTGGTCGGCCTGCGCTCGGTCGAGGACGCCATGGCGCTCTATGCGCGGGCGCGGCGCGACTGCAGCGATCTGCTCACCGCCTTCGAACTGATCCTGCGCCAGGGCATCGAGATCACCATGCGCGAGGGCGCTGATTTTGCCGATCCGCTGGCAAAAGCCTATCCGGCCTATGTGCTGATCGAGGTTTCCTCCGGCGGGCTGATCGACCTGTCCGCCATGCTCATGGGTTTTCTCGGCGGCGTCGCCGACATCGTCGAGGACGGCATCGTCGCATCGACCCGGGCGCAGGCCGAGCGGCTGTGGCTCTATCGCGAGATCATGGTCGAGCGGCAGGGCAGGGGCGGCCGCTATCTGCGCACCGACGTCTCGGTGCCGATCTCGAAACTCGCCGATTTCGTCACCGACGCGCTCTTCGAATTGCAGCGCGCCCGGCCCGACGCGCTCGCCGTCACCTACGGCCATGTTGGCGACGGCAACATCCATTTGAACGTCGTGCCGCCGGAAGGCATGGAACCGCAAGCGGTGGAGCAACTGTTCGAAGAGGCGGAAGCCGAGATCTTTGCCGTCGTCGACCGCTATGGCGGCTCGATCAGCGCTGAGCACGGCATCGGCCGGGTCAAGCAGAAGGCGTTCCTCGACCGGATCGATCCGGTGACGCTTGATCTGGCGGCGGGCATAAAGCAAGCCTTCGATCCGCGCCATATCCTGAGCAATGGCCGCATTCTGGCAAGCAAGGCCAATCATGGTCTATAGGTGAGCGATGACGCTGAAGCTCGACAAGGTCAATCGCGGTCCGCACCTCTCAACCCTGGTTGCGAGTTCCATCTCGCGCGAGATCGCGCAGGGGCGCCTGAAGCCCGGTGACCAGCTGCCGACCGAGCAGGCGCTGGCGACCACCTTCGGCGTCAGCCGCAACGTCGTGCGCGAGGCGATCGCCCGGCTGCGCTCGGAAGGCCGCATCTGGTCGCAGCAGGGGCGCGGCGCCTTCGTGGTGGAGAGCACCAACCCGACGGTGCTGACCATCGACTATGAGGCGCTGCAGCGCGCCGACTCCTTCCGCAACCTGTTCGAACTGCGCGGCATCCTCGAGGTGCAGGCCGCAGCCCTTGCCGCAAGGCGGCGCACCGAAGCCGATCTCACCGCGATGGGCGATGCGCTGGCCGGCATGCGCGCGGCCCCCTATGGCAGCGTCGCCTGGCTGCGCAGCGACCTCGAGTTCCACCGCACCGTCGCCGAGGCGACGCGCAACGCCTATATGGGCCAGTTCCTGGTCTTCGTGTCCGAGCGGGTGCGCGAAAGCATCCTTGCCGCCGGCAACCAGCAGAAATCGGACGACATGGCCCGCATCACGCTCGGCGAGCACGAGCGCATCCTGGCCGCCATCCGCGCCGGCGACGCCGAGGCGGCGCAGACAGCCATGCGCGACCACCTGGCGGGCGCGGCGCTGCGGGTTGGGCTGCATGATGGTGAGGCGGTTGCCGAGGCACCAACTCCGGTGCGGCACTCGAGACTGAGGAAGGCTATCCGCGGGCAAGCAGCGGGATGAGATCGCCCTCCTGCACCTTGGAGAGCTATGGCGGCTCTATCGGATTGTTTCATGTCTAGCCATTTAACGAAAACATGGTGTGCGACATCTGCGGGATCGAAGCGGCGTTTGCTGCTTCGACGCGGCGGGCTCACGTGCTTCGGAGCTTTGCCTTGCCTCGCGACTGATGATGTCGGTGACCTGACTGGATGCGATGACATTGACGGGATGACAGATCAGGAGCAACTTGAGCGCACCGACCGAGCCCCGGGCGGGCCCGGCCACCGCGTGTGCGGTGAAACCTCGAGCAGCACGGAGACTGACGGGAGGAAGAAATGATCCGGGTCAAGGACGTTTGCGATCGAGCACAATCGCTATGGCTGCGGGTGGTGCGATCGACCCACCCTGTCGACGATGTCGAGAACGAGGAGCTGTATCGGCTGATCGACGGCAAAAACAAGGATAACACCGGCACCAACTTCGAGGCGTCCCGCTTCGACATCGAGACCCGTCTATCGCGATGGGAGAGCTACAAGCCGCCGAACCGTAACTGAAAACTATTCCGGTTCGGAGTACTTTGGACAGCCAGCCACCGCGCTGGGCTTTTCCATTTCAGTGAACAATGCGATCGGCTATCTCGGCTCGAAGCCGGGTTACGAGCGCGAGTGGCCCGACCGCGACCCGGCGAGCACTGCGAGGGCGCAGCAAGATGCTGATAGCGAAAGCGGTCAGTTGGCTTTCGGCGCGAACC
>NZ_JBFULQ010000057.1:0-19860 GCF_054049815.1 Mesorhizobium sp. P5_C1
GACTGTCGCGCAGTGCACATCGCCAGTTGCCGAAAGAGGCGGTGATCATGCCCAGTTTGCTCGGAATCGATAACGGTCTCACGGTCACCAAGGCGGTGATCTTCGACGCCGATGGCACGCAGTTGTCGGTGGCGCGCCGGCGGGTGCCGCAGTCGATGCCCCATGCGCGCTGGGTGGAGCGCGACATGGTAGGCCTCTGGCAAGCGACCGCCGACGCCATCAAGGAAGCGATCGCGCTCTGTGGCCGGCCGGCGGACGATATCAGGGCGGTGGCAGCGACCGCGCATGGCGACGGTCTCTATCTGCTCGACAAGGATCGTCGGCCGCTAGGGGCCGGGATCCTGTCGCTCGACAGCCGCGCCGGCGAGATTATCGAAAGATGGTCGGCGGACCTGGTCTTCGACGAAGCGCTTGCGCGCACCGGCCAGGCGCCGCATGTTTCGGCGCCTTCGGCGCTGCTTGCATGGCTCAAGCAGAACGATCCGGATCGCTATGCTCGCATCGGTCACATACTGGCCTGCAAGGACTGGCTTCGCTTTTGCCTGACCGGCACGATCGGTACCGACCGAACGGAGGCCAGCACGTCGTTCACGGATTTCCGTACGCAGGCCTACGCGCCGGAAGCGATGCAGGTCTTTGGATTGGGCGAGCTTTTCGACGCGCTGCCGCCAGTGGCGCATTCCGCCGACATCGTCGGCCAGGTCACCGCCGATGCCGCCGAAATGACTGGCCTTCGCAAGGGAACGCCGGTCGCATGCGGCCTGCACGACGTGACCGCTTCGGCGCTTGGCATGGGCGGCCATGAGGAGGACGTGCTCAGCATCGTCGCCGGCACCTATTCCATCAACGAAGTCGTCTCTTCGAAACCGCGCGTCGACCGGCGCTGGTTCTGTCGCAACGCCATCGATGCAGGCCGTTGGAACAACATGGCGATCTCGCCGGCCTCGACTGCAAACTACGACTGGTTTCTCGACACCTTCTGCCGCTCGGAGCAGGACAGGACAAACGCCGATGGCGGCTCCATCCACGAACTGCTGGCAGCAGAGATCGACGCGGCGCTGAAGAAGCCTTCGACCATCCTGTTTCATCCCTATCTGTTCGGCTCCCCCTATGGCGACGTTGCCAGCGGAAGTTTTGTCGGCCTGCATGGCTGGCACGATCGCGGCGACATGCTGAAGGCGGTTCTGGAAGGCATTGTCTTCAATCACCGCACCCATGTCGAAGCCTTGCGCGAGGGCTTCGCGGTCCGCGAGATACGCCTGACCGGCGGCGGTTCGCGCAATCCGGCTTTCGTGCAGATGTTTGCCGACGTGCTGAACGCCCCGGTCACCATCACCTCGACCGACGAGGCCGCCGCCTTGGGTGCCGCCCTTTGCGCCGGCGCCGCAGTCGGTATCTTCGCGACGCCGCAACAGGGTGCCAGGCAGGTCGGCATGACGGCGCGCCAGTATCAGCCCGTGCCTGCCTCCAGTGCTGTGTTCAGCGAGCGGTTTTCCCTCTATTGCCGCATCGCCGAGCAACTGAAGTCGCTATGGCCTGAGATCGAAAGGCTGGCGCGGCCAGACACCTGGGGGACTGCATGATCAAGGCCGACGAACGACGCGAAGAGATCGCCGAGTATGTGATCAAGCTCGGCCAGGTGCGCATCGACGATCTGGTCGAGCATTTTGGCGTATCGCGCATGACCATCCACCGGCACATCGACCGGCTGGCGCAGCAGGGCGTGCTTCGCAAACTGCACGGCGCGGTGACGGTTCAGCCTTCCGGCCTCTACGAAAGTGCCTTTCGTTACCGGGTGACTGTCAACAGAGTAGAGAAAGATACGCTGGCGCGCGCGGCACTGGATTATGTCGAAGCCGGACAGGTGGTCATGCTGGACGATTCATCGACGGCAAACGCCGTCGCCACGCTGCTGCTCGACGTAAAGCCGCTGACCGTCATCACCAACAGCGTGGCGACGGCTTCGCTGCTGACCAACGTCGACGACATCGACTTCATCTGTCTCGGTGGCAAGTACCACGGCACCTACAATGCCTATATCGGCATCGTCTGCGAGAACGCCGTGGCGCAGCTTCGCGCCAATGTCCTGATCTGTTCGGCTTCGGCCATCACCGGAACCACGGCCTTCATCCAGGATCCCAATGTCGTGAGGGTCAAGCAGGCGATGATGGCCGCATCGGTGAAGCGCATCCTGCTGGTCGACCATGCGAAGTTCGACCGGATCGCACTGCATGTCTTTGACGATCTGACCAGTTTCGATGCCGTGCTGACGACCGAGGGGCTGGGCGATGCACAGGCGCAGCACCTCGAACGGGCTGGCGTGAAGCTGCGCATCGTCAAGACGACGGCACAATGAGCTCAGCCGACGCAGCAGGTGCGGAAGGTGCCGCCGGGCGTCTCGCCGCCATGGCCGCGGCCGGCGAGGTCGACGTCGTCATTCTTGGCGCCGGCATCAACGGGGCGGGGCTGTTTCGCGACCTTTGCGCGCAAGGCGTCAGCTGTCTGATCGTCGACAAGGCGGATTTCGGCTCCGGCACCAGTGCCGCGCCATCGCGGCTCATCCATGGCGGGTTGAAATATCTCGAAACCGGCGAGTTCGGACTGGTGGCGCAGTCGACGCTCGAACGCAACCTGCTTTTGCAGAATGCACCGCACTATGTCAGCCCGCTGCCGACCGTCATTCCGATCTTTTCCTGGAGCAAGGGCATGCTGGCGGCGCTGCGAACGCTGTTCGGCTCGACCAGCGCGCCGCGCAGCCGCGGCGCCCTCCTGATCAAGATCGGCCTGATGATCTACGATTTCTACGGCTCGCGAAACCAGGTCATGCCGCGCCACCGCATGGTCGGACGGCGGCAAGCGCTGGGCGAGATGCCGGCGCTCAACCCTTCGATCGTCGCCACCGGCACCTATTACGATGCCAAGATAAGCCATCCCGAAAGGCTGGTGCTCGAGTTGATCCTCGACGGCTTGCGGTCCAATGCAGCCTCCGCCAGCACGAACTACACAGCACTGGTGAGCTCAGCCAATGGCGTACTGACCTTCCAGCCGGAAAACGGTGGTGCATTTTCGGTGCAGCCAAAGCTGGTGGTCAATGCCGCCGGTCCCTGGATCGACGATGTCAACGCCTTGCTCGGTGCACCGTCGAAGATGATCGGCGGCACCAAGGGCTCGCACATCCTGCTGAAGCATGACGAACTGGTAAAAAGCCTGGCCGGGCGGATGCTTTATTTCGAGGCCGATGACGGCCGCATCTGCCTTGTCTACGATTATCTCGGCCTGGCGCTGGTCGGCTCGACCGACATCAAAGCCGACAACCCCGACGAGGTCCGCTGCGAACCCGACGAAGTCGACTATCTGCTCGAGAGCGTGCGGACGCTGTTGCCGGGCATGATTTTCGAACACGCCCAGATCGTATACGCCTATAGCGGCATCAGGCCGCTCCCGGCCTCTGATGCATCGCTACCGGGCCTGATCAGTCGCGATCATTCCGCTCCGGTCGCCGAGCCGGACCGGGACAGGCCCTTCGCGGTCATTTCGCTGGTCGGCGGCAAATGGACGACATTCCGGGGCTTTGCCGAGGAAGTCGCCGACGCGATACTCGACCGTCTGCGGCGCAGCCGTAAGGTAACGACGCAATCCATGCCGATCGGCGGCGGAAAGGATTTCCCCGCCAATGCTGAGGCACGCGCAAGCTGGCTAGCCCAGGCCCGGGCGGAGACGGACGTCGAGGAACGACGTCTCGACCAATTGCTGTCGCGCTACGGGACCAAAGCCCTGGAGATTGCGACTCATGGGCCAAATGGTCAGGGCGATTTGCCGGACTCCGACAGCTACGGCAGATCGGAGATCGACTACATCGTCCGCCACGAGTTCGTCGAACATCTGGCCGACATTGTCATGCGTCGCAGCACGCTCGCCATAGGCGGTTCACTGACAAGCCGCGATCTGCAGGAGATTGCCATGATCGCCGGGCGGGCGCTGGGCTGGAACGCCAAGCGCGTTGCGCGGGAGGTCGAGGCCGCTGTCGTGGAGCTCGAAGGCAGGAACCTGATGCGGCTGGACTGAGCGCGTCATCGACAATGCCGATCCCGCTTTTTCTGGGCAATCCGATCGGTTTGCTCCTGGTTGCGCCGCGCACCCGAAATGTCCCAACTCACAGATGGATTGGGATTTTTATACCGACGAAGATATCTCATTGAAAACAGTCACTTAATTGGCATGTTGGCGGAATTCGCCTCCATGATGCCGCCAACGAAGACATTTGATAACATCAATTGACGTTAATTTAACATCGTCATATGATCAACCCAACATGCCGACCTCCTAATGGACCGACGCCGACCGAGAGGGCGACGTATCGGCGAGGGGCGAGGCCTGTGGATCCCCGCAATGGCCTGGGAGTCAGGCGGAGGGGTTGACAGCGACGCAAAGGTATGAAAATTTTTGCACATAAAGATAATAATATCATCTCGGGAGGAGATGGCTTGAAATCTGGCGGAACCGCTAACCGCGACCACGAGTCCAGCCTCGCCACACGCGCGGCGTGGCTTCACTTTGCCGGGGGTCTCACGCAGGCCCAGGTCGCCAAGCGGCTTGGCCTGACCAGCCTCAAGGCGCATCGGCTCATCACCAAGGCCAACCAGGAAGGTCTGGTCAGGGTCTTTATCGACGGCGACGTCGCCGAGTGTGTGGAGTTGGAGCAGCGCCTCACCGCCGCATACGGGCTCGATTATTGCGAGGTTGTTCCGGATCTGGATCAGGAAGACCTGCCGCTCAGGGGACTGGGCATCGCCGGTGCGCAGTTCCTGAAGCGCGAGATCGATCGTGGCGAAGACATGCTGATCGGCGTCGGCCATGGCCGCACCCTCGCGGCCAGCGTCGAATATCTGACGCGCACTCCTGCCGCCCATATCCGTTTCGTCTCGCTGCTTGGCGGCGTGACGCGCAAATTTGCCGCCAATCCGCACGACGTCATGCATCGGCTGGCCGAACGGACCGGCGCGCAGGCCTATGTGATGCCGGTGCCCTTCGTCGCCAACACCGCCGAGGACCGCGAGGTGCTGCTCGGCCAACGCGGCATCAGCGATGTCTTCGCTCTGGCAGGCCGGTCCGACCTGATGTTCGTCGGCATAGGGACCGCCGAGCGGGAAGCTTCGCTGGTCGCAACCGGCATGATCGAGCATTCCGAAATCGATGAGGTCAAGCGCGATGGCGGCGTCGGCGAGCTGCTCGCCCACTTCTTCGACGACAAGGGGCGTCCTGTGGAAACGGCGCTGTCGGAAAGAATCCTGGCGCTGCCGCGGGACCAATTGAAAGGCCGCAGGATTGTCGCCGTCGCCGGCGGCAAGGTGAAAGTCCGGGCGATCAAAGCAGTGCTCGAAAGCCGTTACCTGAGCGGCCTGATCACCGATGAATGCACCGCCCGTGCCCTTGTCGAACTGAACCAGTCCAATGGAGCGGCCAGCGCGGCGAAGCGCCATGTGAACGGAGGATCGTCGAATGCGTGACAACGGAAAACCCGCATCGCCGGTGTTTGCATCATGAGCGCGAAGGCCACCACCGCACCGACCCGGCAGGTCTCGCCCGGCCTGCGCCGCATCCTTGCCGGCGCCGCGGCTGTCGTCCTGCTCGGCGCCATGGCGCTCGACACCAAGGTGGTCAGGATCGGGTCCGCGGGCGACGTTCGCAGCGCCGTCTTTTCGGCGGCCGACTATGGCAAGTCGGAATTTCCCAAGGTGCAGGCAGATGTCGAAGCGCGAGCGGCCGACGCGGTGACGGTGGCAACCGCGATCGCCAAGGACAGGGCGACGGCCGAGAAGGAATACGGCGTGCCGGCGGGCGTCGGACCGGTCATCTCGGTCAAGTTCACCGGCGTCGTCGGCGAGGGAAAATCGGGCATCTACAAGGTCGCCGTCGAGGGCGTGCCGGACACGCTGCAGGTTCGCGTACAGACGGGGCCGGCGATCAACGGCACCGAGCTGCGTGACGCCACCGGCAAGATCACATTCGGTCAGTTCACCAACCAGATCGAATACCAGGACGCCGGCTCGGCGCTGAACAACGAGATGAAGAAGGAAGTCCTGGCAAAGGTCGATACGAGCGCCCTGACCGGCAAGACCATATCGGTGGTCGGCGCGTTCAAGCTAGTCAATCCGAAGAGCTGGCTGGTCACTCCGGTGAGGCTGGAGGTGCAATGAAACCGGCTGCCGACACCGCGCCCGCGAATGGCGACGCCGTGCTTTCGGCGCGCAACATCGTCATGTCGTATGGTGGCGTTCACGCGCTCAAGGGCGTCAATTTCGACATCCATCGCGGCAAGGTCACCACACTGTTCGGCGAGAATGGCGCCGGCAAGTCGACGCTGATGAAGATCCTGTCCGGCGTCGTCACGCCGACATCGGGCGACATCGTGCTTGACGGCAATCTCGTCAGTTTTTCCTCGTCCTCGGACGCGCGCGATCGCGGCATCTCGATCATCCACCAGGAACTCAGCCTGGCGCCGAACCTCAGCGTTCGCGACAACATCTTCATGGGCCGCGAACTGCGCACCAGGACCGGCCTCGACTTCGCCGAGGAATCGCGCCAGGCGCGCGCGCTGATGGCCGATCTCGAAGAAGACATAGATCCGATGACCCTGGTCGAGGATTTGCGTCTCGGCCAGCAGCAGATCGTCGAGATCGCGCGGGCACTGTCGGTCGACTCGCGCATCCTCATCATGGACGAACCGACCTCGGCGCTCAGCGCGACAGAGGTGGAGGTGCTGTTCAAGGTGATCCGCGACCTGACCAGCCGCGGCGTTTCCATCGTCTACATTTCACATCACCTCGAAGAGGCGCTGCAGATCACCGACTACGCCGTTGTCCTGCGCGACGGCGCGATAACGGCAACGGCCGAAGCCAGGGACATCGATCTCGAGTGGATCGTCCGCAACATGGTGGGCGAGAACTTCGATCTCGGCTCGCCGCCGACCGGCCATGCGTTCGGCGAGGTCGCCCTGTCGATCGAGGATGTCAGCGTCATAGACGCTTCGGGCTCGGGCTATTCCGTCGTCGATCACCTGTCGCTCGATGTCAGGGCGGGCGAGATCGTCTGCATCTATGGGCTGATGGGCGCCGGACGCACGGAGTTGCTGGAAGCCGTCGCCGGGCGGATGCCGATGGCGGGCGGCCGGGCGCTGCTGGAAGGCGAGGATGTCTCGAGAATGAGCATAGCCCAGCGCATCGCCAAAGGTCTTGTGCTCGTCCCCGAGGACCGCCAGCGTGACGGGCTGGTGCAGACGATGACCGTCGGCCGCAATCTCTCGCTTGCCAGCATCGAGGCGTTCGCAAAAGGGCTGTTTCTGTCTCGCTCCAGAGAGCGAGAGCTGGTCGAAGACTCGATCCGCAAGGTCACCGTCAAGACCGCGGGCGGCAATGCCATGATCGGATCGCTGTCGGGCGGCAATCAGCAGAAGGTCGTCATCGGCAAGATGCTGACGACCAACCCCAAGGTCATCCTCCTCGACGAGCCGAGCCGTGGCATCGATGTCGGCGCCAAGGCGGAGGTCTTCCGCTTGCTGAGCGAACGCGCCGCGCAGGGCCTGGCGGTCGTCTTCTCGACCTCCGAGGTCAACGAGTGCCTCAGCATCGCGCACCGGATCGTGGTGATGCGCCGGGGCAGGATTTCAGCGGAATTCGGCGCCAGCGCCACCAAAGAGCAGATCATGGCCGCCTCCGGCGAAGCCGTGGTCGCCTGATCACCATGAATATCGGAGCCCCGATCATGACCGACGTCAGCCAGGCCAGAAAACAGTCCAGTGCAAGCGCGCGCGGCGAAGGCTTCGATCTCGCCAAGCTGTTGCTCGAGGGCCGGGCCTTCTTTGCCCTGATCGTCATCATCGTCGTCTTCTCGATCCTGTCGCCCTACTACCTCTCGGTGGCGAATTTCCTGACCATGGCCTCGCATGTCGCCATCTTCGGAATTCTCGCGGTCGGCATGCTGCTCGTCATCCTCAACGGCGGCATCGATCTGTCGGTGGGGTCGACGCTGGGCTTGGCCGGCGTCGTTGCCGGATTCCTGATGCAAGGCGTGACGCTGACCTGGCTGGGTGTCGTTCTCTACCCGCCGGTCTGGGTGGTCGCGGTGATTGCCTGCATGCTGGGCGCTGGTGTCGGGCTGATCAACGGCGTGCTCATCGCGCGCTTCAAGGTTCCGGCCTTCGTCGCCACGCTGGGCGTCATGTACATGGCCCGCGGCCTGGCGCTGCTGATGACCAGCGGCCTGACCTACAACAACCTCGGCGGCAAGCCGGAGCTGGGAAACACCGGCTTCGACGCGCTCGGCTTCAACCGCCTGTTCGGCGTGCCGACCGGCGTGGTGGTTCTGGTGGTCATCGCGCTGATCGGCAGCATCGTCTTGAACCGCACCGCCTTCGGGCGTTGGCTTTACGCATCAGGCGGCAACGAGCGAGCGGCTGAACTGTCCGGTGTTCCGGTCAAGACGGTGCAGGTTTCCGTCTATGTGCTGTCAGGCATCTGTGCCGCCATTGCCGGCCTGATCCTGTCCTCGCAGCTGACGTCGGCGGGTCCGACCGCCGGCACCACCTACGAATTGACGGCCATTGCGGCCGTCGTCATCGGCGGCGCGGCGCTGACCGGAGGGCGCGGTAACATCCGCGGAACCCTGCTCGGCGCCTTCGTCATCGGCTTCCTTTCCGACGGTCTGGTGATCATCGGTATCTCGTCCTACTGGCAGACAGTGTTCACCGGCGCCGTCATCGTGCTCGCCGTGCTTCTCAATGCCGTTCAGTATCGCCGCCGTAGCAAGCTCCCGGCTTCGACGGGCGGCCAACCGACTTCTCAGCAACGGGGGAAGGCCGAGCCGGCCAATCCTGCCCAAGGGAAGACTGCCAGGTGACTGGCAGCAACACCGCGTAAATCATTTGGAGGAATGTATATGAAAACCATGCTGAAAAGTCTGCTTGCCGCTGCGATGGTTGTCGGGTTCACGGCCGCCGCGTCGGCCGCGGGCCTGATCTCGATCATCGTCAATGATCCGGCCAACCCCTACTGGCTGACGGAGGGCAATGTCGCCAAGGCCGAAGCCGAGAAGCTCGGCTATACGGCCAACGTCGCCGCCCACAAGGGTGACACCAACACCGAAAGCAACCTGATCGACACCGCCATTACCAACAAGTCCGTGGCGATCATCCTTGATCCGGCCAATGCCGACGGCTCCGTCGGCGCGGTGAAGAAGGCGATTGCCGCCAACATCCCGGTTTTCCTCGTCAACGCCGAGATCAATCAGGAAGGTCTGGCGAAGGGGCAGCTCGTTTCCAACAATGCCCAGGGTGCTGCTCTGGGCGCTCAGCAATGGGTGCAGGCAGTCGGCGAAAAGGGCAAATATGTCGAACTCCTCGGCGCCCCGTCGGACAACAACGCCGCCACGCGCTCGAACGGTTACGCGACCGTGCTGAGCCAATATCCGGACCTCGAAAAGGCTGCCTCGCAGGTCGCCGACTGGGATCGTACCAAGGGCCACGACAAGATGCAGAGCATGCTGCAGGCCAATCCCGACATCATCGCCGTGATCAGCGGCAATGACGAAATGGCGCTCGGCGCGGTTGCCGCGCTGAAGGAAGCCGGCAAGCTCTCCGGCATCAAGGTCGGCGGCTTCGACGGCTCTCCGGACGCGGTTGCGGCAATCAAGTCCGGCGAACTGCAGTACACTGTGCTGCAGCCAGTCGCCATCTTCTCGGCCAAGGCCGTGCAGCAGGCGGACTCGTTCATCAAGTCTGGCGCCACCGGTGCGGCGACCGAGAAGCAGCTGTTCGATTGCCTTCTCATCACCAAGGACAATGTCGACAAGTACACCGCACCCTTCGTGCTGTCGGAGTAAAACCTGCACAGGGGGTGTCCTTGCGGACACTCCCTGCCTCTTCTACGGCTTCAGACAACGTCCCTGTGAACCGCCTTCGCAACCAACCGGAATTTGCGGCATGAAAGATCTGCTGATCGGGATCGACGCGGGAACGTCGGTGATCAAATCGGTCGCGTTCGATCTGTCCGGTCGGCAGCTCGCCATGACGTCGGTGAACAACAGTTTCGTCACGCTGGAAGGTGGCGGCGCCGAGCAGGACCTCGATCAGACCTGGCGCGACATGGCGCGGACCGTTCGTGACCTGGCGACCAAAATTTCCGACCTCGCGCAACGAACCGCGGCGGTTGCCATCACCGGGCAGGGCGACGGAACCTGGCTGATCGATGGCGACGGCTTGCCGGTCGGGCGCGCGTGGCTGTGGCTCGACGCCCGCGCCGGACACCTGGTGGACGAGATGCGCGCCGATCCCCGCGATCGCACGCGGTTTGAACTGACCGGCACGGGGCTCAACTCCTGCCAGCAGGGCGCTCAGCTTGCCTTTATGAAAAAGAACGATCCGGACATGCTGCAGCAGGCGGCGACCGCACTGCATTGCAAGGATTGGCTCTACTTCAAGATGACGGGTGAACGCGCCACCGATCCGTCCGAAGGAACCTTCACCTTCGGCGATTTTCGCTCGCGCAGCTATTCCGACGAAGTCTTCGACATTCTGGATCTGGCGACGCATCGCCGCCTGTTGCCTCCCATGCTTGAGGGCACCACCGACCATCACCCGCTGTCGCGATCGGCGGCAGGAGAGACCGGCCTGCTCGAAGGTACGCCGGTTGTGCTGGGTTATGTGGATATGGTCATGACAGCGCTGGGAGCCGGCCTCTATGATCGGAGCGGCAATGTCGGCTGCACGGTCATCGGCTCGACCGGCATACATACGCGCTTCGCCCGCACACCTGGCGATGTCGTGCTCAACGGCGATGGATCTGGCTACACGATCGCCATGCCTATTCCGGGTGCCTTTGCACAGCTGCAGTCCAACATGGCGGCGACGCTCAACATAGACTGGCTGCTTGGCCTTGCACGCGACGTGCTCACCGCCGGCGGCGCCGAGCTCTCGCGCGACGATTTGCTGAAAGCGCTCGACGTCTGGGTGGAGGGATCGGAGCCGGGATCGCTGGTCTACCAGCCCTATATTTCGCTCGCCGGGGAACGCGGACCGTTCGTCGACCCTGATGCGCGCGCAGGCTTCATCGGCCTTTCAGTCAAGCACGGCTTTGGCGATCTGGCACGCGCCGTCCTCGAGGGGTTGGCCTTCGCAGCCCGCGATTGCTACCAGGCGATGGGCACGATGCCGGGCGAGATCCGGCTATCGGGCGGCGCCGCGCGCAGCCCGTCCCTGCGTCGCATCATCGCGGCGGCGACCCGGGCGCAAGTGCGAACGAGCAGCCGCCAGGAAGCAGGTGCTGCAGGTGCGGCGATGATGGCCGCGGTCGGCCTTGGCGTCTATCGATCGATGGACGACTGCGCCGCCGAGTGGGTGACGCCGCTTCTCGGCGACTGCGATGCCTATGACGAGGCGCTTTCGCAAAGCTACGATGCGCTCTTCCCTTCCTTCGTTGCGGCGCGCCAGGCGCTTCGGCCGGTGTGGAAAACCATGGCGCACCGGCCGCTCACCCGCCTCCCGGGTGCACAGGAGTAAGGTCTTGAGTGATATAGTTGATCTCTTTGTGATTGGCGGCGGCGTCAACGGGGCCGGCATCGCGCGTGATGCGGCAGGTCGCGGGCTGTCCGTCATCCTGTGCGAAAAGGACGATCTGGCGCAAGGTACCAGCTCTCGCTCCGGCAAACTGGTGCATGGCGGCCTGCGCTATCTGGAATATTATGAATTCCGGCTGGTTCGCGAGGCACTCATCGAACGCGAAGTGCTGCTCGAGGCGGCGCCGCACATCATCTGGCCCATGCGCTTCGTTCTTCCGCACAGTCCCGAAGACAGGCCGGCGTGGTTGGTCCGGCTCGGACTGTTTCTTTACGATCACCTTGGCGGCCGCAAGCGGCTGCCGGGAACCAGGACGCTCGATCTCAGAACAGCGCCGGAAGGGGCGCCGATCAAGGACGAATTCAAGCGCGGTTTCGAATATTCCGACTGCTGGGTCGACGATGCGCGCCTTGTGCTGCTCAACGCCCTGGACGCCAGCCAGCGCGGCGCCAGCGTGCTGACGCGGACCGCTTGTGTCGCCGCCCGCCGCGAAGACGGACTGTGGTYGATCGACATGCAGGATGGCCGCACGGGTGCGGTGACGAAAATCCGCGCGCGGGCGCTGGTCAATGCGGCAGGGCCGTGGGTCAACGACATTGTCAGCCGCGTCGCCGGGCAGAATTCCACCCGCAATGTTCGGCTTGTTAAGGGCAGCCATATCGTCGTGCCCAAATTCTGGGAGGGACGGCAGGCCTATCTCATCCAGAACAGCGACAAGCGGGTGATCTTCGTCAACCCCTACGAGAACGATCTGGCGCTGATCGGCACGACCGACATTCCCTACGAAGGCAGGCCGGAGGAAGTGGCCGCCGAGCCAAGCGAAGTCGATTATCTGATCAAGGTGGTCAATCGCTATTTCAAGCGACAGCTGACACCACGGGACGTGGTCTACAGCTTCTCCGGCGTGCGCCCGCTCTATGACGACAATGCCGACAATCCGAGCGCGGTGACACGCGACTATATCTTCGAACTCGACGCCCCGAGCGGCGGCGCACCGCTTCTGTCGGTGTTTGGCGGCAAAATCACCACCTTCCGCAAGCTGTCCGAACATGCGCTGGAAAAAATCCAGCCGTTCTTTCCGGCGATGAAGAAAGCCTGGACTGCCAAAATTCCCTTGCCGGGGGGCGACCTGCCGAACGCAGACTTCGAAAAGTTCCTGGGCGAGTTGCACACCGAGTTTCCGTGGCTCGGCCCGTCGCTGGTGAAGCACTACGCTCGAAGCTATGGCAGCCGTGCCAGGCAATTGCTCGCCGGCACCCAAAGCGAGGCGGATCTCGGCCGCCGTTTCGGACCTGATTTTTATGAACGGGAAGCAAAGTTCCTGGTCGACACCGAATGGGCCGGCACATCAGCCGACATACTGGAGCGCCGCACCAAACATGGCCTGCATATCAATGCAGCCGAGCGGAAGACGTTCGAAGACTGGTTCGGCAACATCATGGCGGCGGCAGACTGATGGCCTTCACGCTTTCCCTCAACACCAATCCGCTGGTCAATCGCTTCGCCGATCCCGACGACCTGATCGACGCCATTGCCTACGGCATCGGTATCCGCGACGTGCAACTGACGCACGAATTCGTCAATCCGGGCTGGCCGGCGGCGACGATTGCCAAATTCCTGCGCTTGTTCAACCGGGCGCTTTCGCGGACCGGTGTCAAGATCACCTCCGGCATGACCGGACCCTATGGCCGGCTCAATCATTTCGGCCATCCGGACCCGGATGTCCGGCGCTACTATATCGACTGGTTCAAGACCTTTGCCGACATTTCCGCCGAACTCGGTGCTCCGGGCATGGGCACGCAGTTCGCCATATTCACCTACAAGGATTATGACGATCCGGAGCGGCGCGCTGCACTTCTCGACATCGCGCTTGAATGCTGGCGCGAGGTGGCCGAACACGCCAAGGCGGCGGGCCTGACATATCTGTTCTGGGAGCCGATGTCGGTGGGCCGGGAATTTGGCCACACGATCGAAAGCTGCATCACGCTGCAGAGTGCCATCGATGCGGCCAACCTGCCGATCCCGATGAAGATGATGGTGGATATCGACCATGGCGACGTCACCTCGCCAAATCCTGACGACACCGATCCTTATGCCTGGGCGAAGGCGTTTCCGCTGCAGTCGCCGATCATCCACATCAAGCAGTCTTCGATGAACAAGGGTGGACACTGGCCGTTCACGGCTGCCTACAACAAGGACGGCCGCATAGTTCCGCAGAAGCTGCTCGACACCGTGCGGCAGGGCGGCGGAACCGACAACGAAATTTGCCTTGAACTTTCCTTCAGGGAGAGGGAACCGGTCGATCATCAGGTTATCGAGATGATCCGCGAGTCGGTGGATTTCTGGGCGCCTTACATCGACAGCGGCCGCGATAGTCTCAAGCCTCGGGCCTGAACGAATACGTCGCCTGAAAGCCGGCGCCGATGGCGGCCGCAGAAGGATCGAAGGAGAAAAGGAATGGCCCCATATTGGGTCGGCACGAGTTGGAAGATGAACAAGACGCTGGCGGAGGCACTGGAGTTCGCCGATGCACTGGCGGCGTTCGTGCCCGGTTTCGATCAGGCGATACAACCGTTCGTCATTCCGCCGTTCACAGCCGTGCGCGAGGTCAAGGCGGCGTTGGCTGCGACCCGCGTGAAGGTCGGCGCCCAGAACATGCATTGGGCAGACGCCGGCGCCTGGACGGGAGAGGTTTCGCCGGTGATGCTGAAGGATTGTGGGCTCGATCTGATCGAACTCGGCCATAGCGAGCGTCGCGAGCATTTCGGCGAAACGGATGCGACTGTCGGATTGAAGACGGCGGCGGCGGTCAGGCACGGTTTGGTGCCGCTGATCTGCGTCGGCGAGACGTTGACCGAACGCGAAGGCGGGCGCGCCGATGACGTTTTGACCGCGCAGGTTCTCGGTGCGCTGCAAGGTCTGAAGGACGCTGAACTGTCGGCGGAAATCCTCTTTGCCTACGAGCCTGTCTGGGCGATCGGCGAGAAGGGTATCCCGGCCAGCGCCGACTATGCCGACAAGCAACAGGCGCTGATCAAAGAGGTCGCCGCAAGCCGGATGGCGAACGCGCCGCCCGTGCTTTACGGCGGCAGCGTCAATCCCGGCAACGCGGCCGAACTGATCGGCCAGCCGCATGTCGATGGCCTGTTCATTGGCCGTTCGGCGTGGCAAGCGGAAGGCTACATCKACATCCTGAAAAAGGCGTCGGCCGCCATCGAGCGCTGACCATTACAGTAAGAAGCAAAGGAGTTCATGCCATGAAAATAGCACTCGGAGCCGACAGCGCCGGCAAACCGCTGCTCGACGTCATCGCCAAGCATCTCGCCACGAAGCCGGAGCTGCAGGTGATCGATCTTAGCCAGGCCGGATTCTACGCCGATATCGCCGCCAAGGTCGGTCACGAAATTCTGGACGGCAACTACGACCGGGCCATCCTGTTCTGCGGTACCGGCATTGGCGTCAGCATATCCGCCAACAAAGTCCCGGGAATTCGCGCCGCATTGACCCATGATACCTATTCCGCCGAGCGCGCCGCCAAGTCCAACAACGCACAGATCATCACCATGGGCGCCCGCGTCATCGGTCCCGAACTGGCGAAATCGATCGCCGACGCATGGCTGGCCTCGGAGTTCGATCCGAACGGCCCCTCCGCCGCAAACGTGCATGCCATCGACAAGCTCGACAGCAAGCGCTGAAGGCGGGACTCGCTCCTGATCAGCCGGTCAGGGTGACCCGCATCGCCTCGATCACGGTTACGGCGGACGCGGCGCCTGGATCCATATGGCCAAGCGAGCGTTCGCCGAGGCGTGACGCCCGGCCCTTGGCGGCGATCATCGCCTTGGTCGCTTCCGCGCCTGCCTTCGCCGCCTGGGCAGCAGCCTCGAGACTGCCCGCCAGACCCTTGCCGGAGGCCAGCGCCTCGCCCGCCGCCTGCGCTGCCGGACCCCATGCATCCACCATGGTCTTTTCGCCCGGCTCGGCCTTGCCGCGATCCTGAATGCCCTTGGCCATGGCCTGGAACATTGCGACCGCGTCGGCATCGTCGAGCGACGTCTTGCCCTTCACGGCTGCCGCGCCGCGCATGAACGCAGTGGCATAGAGCGGACCCGAGGAGGCGCCGACGGCATTCAGAAACGACTTTGCCGCGGTGTTCAGCAAGGTGGTCGGATCGGTGGCTCCGGTGTCCAATGCCGCTACCGCATCGCGTGCCGCGGAAAATCCGAGCTCCATCGCAATGCCGTGGTCGGCGTCGCCGATAATGCCGTCAAGCGCGCACAGCCGGTCCCTGTCGGCTGACATCGCGTCCGCGATGGCCGCGAACATGCCGGCAAGGCGGGCGGTGTCGATTGTCGTCATGTCTTTGGCCCTTGCCGCTGAAGGTCTATTGTTTGACCATGAACTTTTCCGAAAACCGGAACTCCACTTTTCGGGATCATGGTCTAGCCGGCGCGAAACATGGCGCAGTCGCAGGGGTGGTCCAGCATCGTCTGCAACTCGCCGTCCAGCCGATGTAGCGTGATCGAGGCCCCGGCCATTTCGAGTGAGGTGCAGTAATTGCCGACCCAGGTTGCGTGAATAGATACACCGATGTCATCAAGCCGGCGCTTCAACCGCCGGTTCATGATGTAGAGTTCCATCAGCGGCGTCGAACCGAGCGAATTGACGAGCACGGCGACCTTGTCGCCGCGTGCCGGCGCCATCTCGTCGAGGATCTTGTCCAGCATCTCGTCGGTGATCTCGTCGGCCGTTTTCAGTTTTCCGCGGGCGATGCCGGGCTCGCCGTGGATGCCCATCCCGATCTCCATCTCGTCAGGCCCGATCTCGAAATTCGGCCGGCGGGTCTGCGGCAGCGAACAGGGCGACAGCGCGACGCCCATGGTGAAGGTGTGGTCGTTGGCCTTCCCGGCGATGCGCTCGCATTCGTCGAAGGACAGCATCCGGTCGCAGGCGGCACCGGCCGCTTTGAAGATGAAGAAATTGCCGGCGACGCCACGCCTCTTGTGCCGCTGGTCGCGCGGTGCCGAGGCGACGTCGTCGGTGCTCAGYACCGTGCGCACCTCGATGTCGTCCATATCAGCCATCTCGGCCGCCATGTCGAAATTCATCACGTCGCCGGCATAGTTGCCGTACATGAACAGGACGCCGGCGCCCCCACTGACCGCCCTGGCGCATTCGAGGATCGGGTCTGGCGGCGGCGAGGCGAAGACGTTGCCGATGGCCGCCGCATCGGCCAGCCCCTTGCCGACGAAGCCGAGAAAGCTCGGCTCGTGCCCCGAGCCGCCGCCGATGACGAGGCCCACCTTGCCTTGGCGCGGTCCGTCGCGGGCGATGATCGAGCGTGAACTGCCGTCGACGCTCTTGAGATGGCGGGGATGCGCGGCCAGGATGCCTTCCAGCATCTCGTCGACGGCGCGGTTGCCGTCATTGATGATCTTCTTGGTCTGCACCCGTAGCCTCCCGATTTCGATATTTTTGCAGATAGTACCGGGTGTTATCGGGATTTCCACCCGGCAAAAGCATTTCACGCGTTGCGGTGTTCGCGCGCCGCCGTTGTTGACAAGCATGCCTGGACGGTTGCGATCCGGCGGCTAGCCAGCGGCGCGCCCCGCCGACCTGCCTGTCCGCGAAAACGACGTGCGAAGGCGATAGCGGTCGCCGGCATATCGGATCGTCGACGACAGCAGCGGCCGGCCGGTCGCATCGACGATGAGCTGACGCATCACCAGGGTGGATTTGCCGACGTCGATGTCGAGGTGGCGCGCGAGGGTAGGATCGGCGCCGCGCGCCTCGATCGTGGTTTCGGCGCGTGCCAGATCAACGCCGGCATCGATCAGCAGGCCGAACAGCGAAGCGGTGCGGAAGTCGACACGGCTGAGATCGGGGACGAGGGCGAGGGCGAAGAACGAGGTGTCGACGGCGACCGGAACCTGGTCGAGGCGGCGGATCCTTTCCAGGTGGAACAGCGTCGCGCCGGGTGCGATCGACAGCTCCTCGGCCTCGTCCAGCGAGGCGGGTGCTTCCTCGGCGCGCAACACGTCGGAGGAGGGCGCCAGACCGAGACGCCTGGCGGTCTCGCTGAAGGATTCCAGCGTGTTGGGAAACTCCTTCGGCACCTTGGCCGAAACATACCAGCCGCGCCCATGCGAAGGGGTCAGCACACCTTCCTCGACAAGGCTTTGCAGGGCCCGGCGCAAGGTCACCCTGCTGATCGACATGCGCGTGAACAGATCGCGCTCGGGCGGCAGCCGCGCGCCCGAAGCAAGCTTGCCGGCGGCGATCTCCTGCAGGATCGCATCGGCCGCTTGTCGCCAGAGCGGTTCGGGTCCGTCCGACTGCAGTGGCGAGCCCTCCATTTCAGTTACCATCTGCCCTGATCTTTTCCCAGACGCCCGTTCGCATCGAACGGTAGCAGGCGTCAATTACCTGGTTAACGATGACCCCATCCTCGAAGGTTTCCAGTGGCGTCGTCCCAGCCGCGAAGTGTTCCACAAAATGCCGCATCTGTTGTGAAAAACCGTAGGCCCGGGTCTCCTCGGGCACCGGATAGACCCAGCCGGTCTCGGAATCCGCCTTCTCGACGAGGTAGCCCACCGGCTTTTCGATAAAACCCCAGACCGGGCCGACGGATGTGTCGGTGACGATACGGCCGGCCGAGCCAACCAGTTCATGGCGAAGCTGCATGCCGCCTTTTTCGATCCACGACGATTCGATCGTCGCGAGCTGGCCGCCGGCGAATTTCAGCAGCGCGATCGCCGTGTCTTCCCCGGTTGTCTTATCACCGTGGACCAGCG
The DNA here is from genome assembly GCF_054049815.1 of Mesorhizobium sp. P5_C1. Taxonomy (NCBI): domain Bacteria; kingdom Pseudomonadati; phylum Pseudomonadota; class Alphaproteobacteria; order Hyphomicrobiales; family Phyllobacteriaceae; genus Mesorhizobium; species Mesorhizobium sp. P5_C1. The sequence continues at coordinate 18,400 of NZ_JBFULQ010000057.1, forward strand.
TCGCGCCCCACGCCATCACCTCGGTAATCTCGTTGTCCTTGCCGAAGAAGTGGCGGGCGCTTTCGACGGTGTGGCAGCCCATGTCGAGCAGGGCGCCGCCACCGGCGAGCTCGGCGTTCCAGAAATGCGGCGCGTGCGGCCCCGAATGTGCTTCCCGGGCGCGCATGGTGAGGAGATTGCCGATGCCGCCCGCCTGTATCATCTGGTGGGCCTTGGCAATGTTGGGGGAAAACACGGCGCATTCGGCATAGCCGTGCCAGATGCCGGCACGCTGGACGATATCGAGGATTTCCTGCGCTTCCTTGCCCGTGCGTGCCAATGGCTTGGTGCAGATGACGGCCTTGCCGTACCTGGCAGCGATCCTGACGGCTTCGAGATGGATCTCGTTGGGCAGCGCGATCACCACGAGCTCGACCGCCGGATCGGCGCACAAGGCGTCGATATCCCTGTGGGCGGTGACCTTTGAACCCCACTTTTTCGCGAAGGCTTCGGCGCGCTCGAAGCTGCGCGAGGAGCAGGCCACGAGTTCGGCATTGCGTACGTCGAGCAGCGAGTCCGCATAGGTCTCAGCGATGAAACCCGACCCCAGAATTCCAACTCCAATCATCAAGTCCTCCCAAATTTCTTGCCGTCTGTTTGGTGGCGCCCAGTCCGGACAACGACCATACAACAGGAAAAGACAACACAATACCACTTGTCACAACATGTATCAGTAGGTATGGTCCCAGGCAACAGTGCAAAATCGTGAATCCACACGGGGCACCATCTTGAGGGAGAGCAGGAAAATGCGTTCCATGCGTGTATCGATCCCGCTGGCGGCGACGCTTGGCGTGATGTTTTCAGGCGGCGTAGGCGCCGCTTTTGCCGACCCGGTCACCATCACCTTGAACAGCTGGCGGACCGAGGACATCGCGGTCTGGCAGGACACCATCCTGCCCGCCTTCGAAGCCAAGCATCCCGACATCAAGGTCGAGTTCGCGCCGATCAACACCAATGAATACAATGCCGCCATCCAGTCGCAGATCGAAGGCGGCGCCGGCGGCGACCTGATCACCTGCCGCCCCTTCGACGTGAATCGCGAATGGATCAAGCGCGGCTATTTCGAATCCCTGGAAGGGCTGCCGGGCCTGGAAAACTTCGACAAGACGTCCCGCGCCGCTTGGTCGGGCGCCGACGACAAGGCCTACTGTCTGCCGGTCGCCGCCGTGCTCGCCGGCTTCTACTACAACGCCGACATCTTCAAGGAACTGGGTTTGAAGGTGCCGACCACCAGCGCCGAGTTCATCGATGTGCTGCAGGCGATCAAGAAGGACGGCCGCTATACGCCGCTGGCTTACGGCTCGGCCGAATCCTGGCAACTCGCCTATAACGGCCTCTACAGCATCGGTCCGGCCTACTGGAAGGGCGAGCAGGGCCGGCTCGGCCTGATCGACGGCAAGAAGAAACTGACCGACCCCGAAT
>NZ_JBFULQ010000058.1:0-19615 GCF_054049815.1 Mesorhizobium sp. P5_C1
GCAGGATGAAGGAGAGCGCCGCACCCAGCGGCCAGTTGAACACGGCGACGAACTGGTCCTCGATGACCGTGCCGTAGAAGGTGCCTGTGCGGCCGCCGAGGATGCGTGGCTCCATGAACGAGCCGACAACCGGCACGAAGATGAGTGCTGCGCCGGCCACCAATCCGGGCATCGACAGCGGAATAATCACGCGCTTCAGCACCTGTAGCCGCGAGGCACCGAGCGAGCGCCCGGCCTCGATCAGCGAGTCGTCGATCGCCTGCAGGGTCAGGTAGCAGGTCAACACCATGTAGGGCACATAGGAATGCACCAGCCCGATGATCACGGCCGGATAGGAATACATGAGGTCGATGTTGATTTTGAACGGCAGCACTGCGTTGAGCGCCGTGTCGAGGATGCCGCCTTCGCGCAGAACCATCGCCCAGGAGAAGATGCGCACCAGGCCGTTCGACCAGAACGGCAGGATGACGAGCAGGAAGATCGCCTCGCGGCTGCGGCCCTTCAGCACCTTGGCCAGCACGTAAGCCGCGGGGTAGCCGATGACGATGCACCACAGCGTCACTTCAAGGCCTAGCCGCAGCGAGGCGAGCAGCAGCGTCAGATAGAGGCTCTGCGAGAAGAAGGCGGCATAGTTTCCGAGCGTGAATGCCCACGGCTTCCCAGACAGGGGCAGCTCGGTCATGAACGAGAAGAAGACCATGGCCGAGAGCGGCAGGAAGATCGCCACCGTCAGCCAGAGATAGGCCGGCGCCAGCAGCGGCAATGCCGATCTCAGCCCGCTTCGCGACGCTGTCGCAGCTGCCATGATACCCTCCTCCCCAGGATTGAAAGAACCAGCCGGCGCGAACCGCCGGCTGGCCCGGATGTCGGCCTTATTTCACGTCGACCTTGAGCTGTTGCCACAGCGCCAGATAGGCTTCGCGCTGCGCGTCGGTTATCGGCGCCTGGAACTGGATGCGCTTGGCCACTTCGGGGTCCCCCATCACCTTGCGGTTGAAGGCATCCTCGGGCAGCGCTTCCACCGCCTTCGTGCTAGCCGAGACCGGAGCGCCGACCTTGGTGACCCATTCGACATAGAATTTCGGGTCGATCATGTAGTTGATGAAGGCCTCGGCGCCGGCGACGTTCTTGGCGCCGGCCGGAATGGAAAAGGCATCGAGCCAGGCGACGGCGCCTTCCTGCGGCACGACCAGCGAGACCGGCAGCTTGAAATGCGTCTTGGCGCGGTCGGCAGAACCGCTCCAGTAGGTGCCGATGTCGATCTGGTTGGAGGCGACCATCTGGTTCCAGTCGTTCTCCGAGCTCCAGAAGGTCTTGATCTGCGGCATCAGCGAGGTGAGCTTCGTCTTGACCGCATCCATATCCTTGATGTCGTTGATGTTCTGGCCGGTGGCGATGGCGCCGAACTGCACCGCCTCGACGGCGTCGTCACGAATGACGACGCGGCCCTTGTGGGCGGCATCCCACATCGCGGCGATGCTGGTCGGCGGCTTGTCGAAGGATTTCTCGTTGATGGCGAGCGCTGTCAGTCCCCACACCCATGGCACGCCATAGACCTTGCCGTCATGGACAAGCATCGGCGATCCCGCCTTGTCCTTGCTGATGTCGGCGTAGTTCGGCAACTTGGACGTATCGATCGACTGGATCAGCTTTCCGTCCATCGCCTGGTCGTTGAAGGCGGCATTGATCATGACGACGTCATAGAGGCCGGGATTGGTCCGGATCTTGGTCAGCATTTCCTGTTCGGAATTGAAGAAGTCGTTGATGACCTTGTTGCCGGTGGCCTTTTCGAAAGCCTCGACGGCCCACGGCTCGTCGGTGCCGTAGCCCTTCCAGTTGAGCACATGCACTTCGTCGGCCTTGGCGGCAAACGCAAGTGCGGAGGTAAATACGGCGGTCGCCGTCAAAAGAGCAGTCAAGTCAGGCATGCGCATGGTTGGTTCCTCTCTGTGTTTGCCCGCTTCCCGGGCTTGTCAGGCTTTCTGGCAGTTATGCATTGGCCTTCTGTGTCCGGCCCTGTGCGCCCGACGGGTCGGCGGCATGGCTCAGGAATGTCTGGATCTCGTAATCGGTCGGCGCCGAAGAACCGCCATGGCGGGTCACCGAAACCGCCGCCGCTGCATTGGCATAGCGCGCTGCCTCGAAAGGCGGGATGCCGCGCGACAGCGCGCTGACGAAGGCGCCGATATGTGTGTCGCCGGCGCCGTTGGTGTCGATGGCGGAAACTTTGAAGCCGGCAACGGTCTGCACCGAGCCGTCGGCCCGCCGTACGTGACAGCCCTTGGCCCCGGCGCGGATGACCACGCCGGCTGCTTTCGGGCAATGGACTTCCAGCAACCGCGCGGCAACCGTTTCAACGTCGCCCGGACCGGCAATCTCGGCCGCTTCCGTCGCGTTGCAGCTTAGCCATGTGGTGCGGGCCAGCACCCGTGACAGGATGAGGCGCGGAATGTCCGATATCACCGGCGTCGGATCGAAGACGAAGGGAGTGTCCGCCGGCAGTGTTTCGATCCAGTCGGTGAGCACGTCACGGCTTGCGGGGTAGCTCAGCGTGTAGCCGGAGGTGAACACCCAGTCACCCGGTGTGACCGAGACGGGCGCCATCATGTCGGGGCTGAGCACGCTCTCGGCACCCGGCCACGACACGAAGGTGCGTTCGGCGTCGCTCGAGATCATGGCGACGCAATTGCCGCTATCCATCAAGGGCGATGGCGGCGTCAGCGTCTCGATGCCCTCGTTGGCGAAAGCGGCCCGCAGGAAGTCGCCGTTCGGCCCACTGCCGAGCTGGCCGCCGAACACCACCTTCATGCCGGTACGGCTGGCCGCGACCATCATGTTGAAGCCGCCGCCGGCGACCTGGGCGAAGCTCGATGCGGTCTTCTCCGTGCCGGGCGCCGGCAAGGCATCGATGCGGTAGACATAGTCGACCACGGCACTGCCGATATGGACGAGACGCCCGCTCATGCCGCCGCGTCCTTGCCGGAACCTTTTTTCGCAACCCTTACCGCCATGAGATCGGAGGCAAGGGCGCGAACCTCCGACATGTCGATGCCGACAAGCCTGGCGATATGCTGCTGCGGCAATCGGGAAAAGCCGGCGCAGGCTCCCGCCATGCCGGCCGCGATGGCGCCGATCGTGTCGGTGTCACCGCCGAGATTGGCGCTGATGACGGCCGCCTGCCATGGATCGCCGCCGGCGACTTCCAGCACCGCGAAGGCGGCCGGAACGGATTCCTGGCTGGCGACGCCGGTGCCAACCAGATCGGTGATCAGCCGGATCGCATCCTTCATCACCTTGCCACGCACGATGTCCTGCGCCCAGACGATGCGCGCGGCGATGTCGCCGCCGGTCACCCAATGGCCGAGCGTGGCCCCGCGCCTCGCCGCCGCAACGGCGCTGTCGGATGCGGCGCGCCAGCCACCGCCGGCGACGCCACAGCTGACGGCGGCAGCGACTGCGGCGGCCGAAGCAATGGCGATCGAAGTGTTGTGCGTCGCCTGGCAGGTCTCCGCCACCTTGGCGACCAGCGCGTCGAGCGGCTCCAGCGGCATCATGATGCCGACAGGCGCAATGCGCATCGCCGCACCATTGGTGTCGCCGCCGCGCCCTGCTTCCTCCGCCGGCACGCCATTGTTGATGGCATCGATGGCGCGCTTGGTCGACGGTCCCAGCAGATCGTAGCTGCCGCGCGCTTTGACCTCGCGCTCCCAGTCGAGCAGTGCGTTGACCCAGCGCGCATGGTCGAAACGGTCACCGGACTCCACAAGGATGCGGCCAAGCAGCAGTGCCTRCTCGGTGTCGTCGGTGACGGTGCCGGCCAGCAGCCCTTTCGACACCGGATGGTCGGCAACCGGGGCGACGAAATCGTCGACATGGCCATAAAGCTCGGCGATCCGGGCCGGCGACAGGAGTTGCGTCGGCATGCCTAGCGCATCGCCAATCGCCCCGCCGACAAGTGCGCCCATGGCGCGGTCGATCGCCTTGCTCGCTGCATCCGACATCGCTCAGAACCTCATATGCAGCGCGAAATGCGCCGGGTTGAGCAGGCTGGTGACATACTCGATCGGCCGCTCGTCGGCGGCGCGGGTCAACCGACGGCCGCGCAGGAACGGCGAGCCTTGCGGGCAACCGAGGATGGCGGCATCCTCGGCATTGAGCATCTCGATTTCGACCCATTCCTCACCATGGTCAGGAATGAGCCCCGCGTCGCGCAGCGTCTGGTGCAGCGAACCCTCGCGCAGGCCGCGCAGCGGCACGTCCTCCAGTTCCGGCGACAGCGGCAGCCGGCTGCGTTCGATAGAAATGGCATGGCCGTCGCTGGCGTTGGTGCGAACCCGGTCGACGGCGATGAAAAACGGGCTCTCAATGCCAAGCCAGGCAGCCAGGTCTGCGTCCTCGATCACCTCCAGTCGCAGCGTCCGCGTCTCGGCATTGGCGCCGGCATTGGCCAGCGCCCGCGACCAGCCGACCGCGTCGTCGACCGGCATGCCGTCAAAGGTGACGAACGAGCCGATGCCGACCTTGGTGGTGATCAGCCCGCGGCTGGACAGTTCCTCGAGGCCCTTACGAATCGTGTTGCGGCTGACGGAGAAGCGCTGGACCAGCTCGTTCTCGCTTTGCAGGCGGTCGCCGAAGCCGAGCACGCCGGAGCGGATTTCATGCTCCAGAACAGTGGCGATCTGCTCGGGCTTGCCCGTGCCGGGAGACAGTTGAACCGCGCGCCGCTTCATATGCGTACCTGTCTAGTGAACCTGTATAGTCCTGTTCAATATATGGACGTGGGTACCATGTCAACGGGATGCCGAAGGCAAGCCAAACGGCCAGCGAATGGTGCGGAAGTGTCTGCAAGGCGTCGGCGGGCCGGGCAGCATGAACCCGAAAAGCTGATCGTGATCGCCGAAAACACCGCAATCAATCAAGAGATAGAGCCAAGTCTTGATTCAATTTTGGCCGGACGGCATCGACATCTCACGGGGTTCAACGAGGATATCCGCTTCGATTGCGGCGCTAATGAACGCCGCTCGTGCCGCCGAGGCTTCCTTCCTTCCCGGCCAGGCAGACCTTACGGGCTGCCATGTGCCTTTGCCCCGAGCGCAATCCTCACCGGCTCATCGAAACGCTGGTCCTGCACCACGCCACCTCCCGAAATCGAACGTGCCGACCTAGTTCCTTGTAGTGTGATAGATTTCCTGAGGAAGGTGCAAGATGTCCGATTCCCAAGGCCAGAAAAGTCCCAGACTGATTGTCGTGGTCGCGTTCGACCGCGGCGATGACGGCGAGTTGTTTCCGGCCTTCGGCCCTGCCGACCAGCAGAGCGAGGACCGTGCCATACGCACGGCCAGGGCGCTGGCGGCAAAACATGTCGGCGTCATCGCCTGGAGCCGCGAGGCCGACCCGACACTTGGCGAGTACGGTCCGCCGAACACCCTGTTCGTCAGCGGCGACGTGCCTGACATGGAGTAATCGATCGGCCCCGGCCCCTGGCCCGAACTCGATGTCGGCGGCAAGCCGGTTTCCTAGACCGCCAAGCAAAAGCCCGCCACGGGCGAACCGGAGCGGGCCTTGGAGGAGGACAAGGGGTGGGACCCTTTCCTCTTGTTTCCACGGGGGGTGTGGACCGCGATCACCTTACAAAGTTTTCCAAACAAGCCGGATCACAAGCCGGCTTGCGAAGTTCACATTCCGGTGCGCGCCGAAATCGATGCGGTCACGGGATTGCGATCGGTTCGGCAAGCAAGCGGCTAGATCCGCCCGAGCACGACAAGCACGATGATGATGAGCAGCACGAGCCCCAGACCGCCGCCGCCATAGTAACCGGTGCCATAGAATGGACCGCCACCGAGGCCACTGAAGCCCCCAAGCAGYGCTAAGACAAGAATAATGATTAGTATGGTTCCCAAGCTCATGGTCTTCCCGCTCCCTTTTGTGCGCTTCTGCGCCAGCTGAACACTGCGCCATTCGCGTGTTGCCGAGATGTAAACGCTCTCGACGCAATGGCGTTCCGCCGCCGCAGCGACGACGGACGCCCGGGAACAATCATGCAGGTGTGCGGAAAGCCCGCCGGGATGGCGGGCTTTCCGACCGGACGGACGCCAGGAGAGTGCGGTTAAAGCCTCACGGCCAGTCCGCTCCCGGCGCTCTTGGCGTCAGCGACGTGCGATCAAAAGGCACAGTTGGCGCAGGTCGCGGTCGTAGTCCCCGGAACTGCCGAGGACATCGACGCAGCGCCTCTTCAACCGTGCCACTTGACTGTCCGACATGTCGGCGACGACACCCGGCAGGTTCGGATGTCCCAAAGTACGCGGTGTTCCGAAGTTGCCCAGGTTCCCTGTTGTGCCCGGATTACCGGGATTGCTCGGGTTGATTGAACCAACGCCTCCGCCAACGCCGACGCCGACTCCACCCGTTCCACCAACACTGGCGCCGAGGCCGGCAGTGATGCCGCCAGCCCCGCCGACATCGGCGCCGGCACCGGCATTGATGCCGTTGCTGCCGCCTACGGAAGCACCGAGGCCTGCGTTGACGCCTCCAGTGCCGCCGACCGACGCACCGACGCCGGCATTGACGCCGCCGCTACCGCCCACCGAGGCGCCTGCGCCAAGACCGAGCCCTGCAGTATACGCTGGCAGCGAAAGAACGAAGACTACCGCACCACTTGCCAACACACTGGCGACTGTTTTGATCGAAAAAGTCATAACACTCTCCCTGTTGCCGTTGAGATAAGGCAGTCAGCCAGAGGCCGATTGCGAATTAACCTACGCAGGGAGTGAACTTAAGTTTCACAAAGCGCTTCGCCAGCGCGATTGATGGTGTTAATTTTTGAAATTGTAAAAGTATAAAAATAATAAAATTGACGTACAATCTTCGTGATAACGATGTGAAGCGGATCGTTATGATCGATATGTATTTCGAAGTTTGTTAAGAATCGATTTTTATGGAATTTGTTCGAGGCGGCGCCAGGCCAGAGACCGCATGAACTTTTTGGTCAGGCCGCCGCGATGGGTCCCCGAGCCCGTCAGCGAAAGGTCCGCATCAAAACGCAACGCATTGGCGTCACGGCTGCCCCGATGACGTCAATTTGCGCCAGACAGGAATAGAAGGCGGGTCATGCCAAAACGCTGCCTGCGCGATTGCCGACAAAACGACGACGTTGTGCACGGGCCTTGTTGTCAGACGATCCCGTAGTACAGCCTGTAGCGGACGCGCTTCATATAGTCCCGATATTCCGCCGTGGCGGCAAGCAGCGCCTCTTCGCGCAGGATGCGATGCACCTGGAAGAACGTGATGACGGCGTAGACGGCGAGATTGTAGAAGGAAAAGGCCGACAGCAGGAACAGGACATGGCCGACCAGATAGCCGGCATAGATCGGGTGTCGCACCAGGCGGTAGGCACCCCCGGTCATCACGCCGCGATTGCCCGGCAGAATGGCGAACGAACGCCCCAGCGATGCCTTGCCCCAGATCACGAAACTCAACGCCAGGGCTTGCAGCGGCGCGGCGACATAGACCGGGATGATGGCAACGCCCGGCTCGAAGGTGATGAAGCCGACACCGAAGCTGGCAATCACGGATACGATCACCGTGAGCGGGTTCCAGTCGCGAACCTGCGGCCGCCGCGACAAAAGCAGCCAGGTAAAGGTTAGGATCTCGGACGTCGCCACCAGTGCCACATTGATACGGGTCGGGTCGAGCATGAGGTGGTGTATGCCGCGATAGACAAACAGCCCCGCGAAAGCCAGCGAGCAGAGCCGAAAGAAGCCTTCCCGCAGGTCGACCAGGATTTCCCGCTTTCGGGCTGCGGACAAAATCCCTTCGTCGTTGACGTGCGAAAGGGTTTCAATTTTTGACATGAGCAAGGCCAAGCACCCGGTTATCCCTCGGGGCGACCTTTGCACGCAACCATTGCCGTACGGTTAATCAAGAAGATCAGATCGGCAGCAAAGCGCTTATGTGTCTCCGGACGCCAGCGAACGCCTTCAACGATCGTGCGAAACACGAGCAGGATGTCTCCGGCCCCAGGCAAAGATACGCGTCTCTGCTGTCTTCGGCTCCACAGCAAAGCCGCCGAGGCGCTGCGTGCACAATTGGCCGTGCTCAACCATGTCATGTCGCGGGAAACCGGAGCCACCTGTCGCGTGGCGAAACTCTACGCAGCCGCTTTGTCGCTGCAGGGTGAACCCGGGCGGCATAACCACTCTGCTCTACGAGATCGCGAGGAATTAGCTGGAATCTGCCAATGCGTGCGCGTTTGACGGGAAGCTGCCACGCCACGCGAGTCCTTCGAAGTTTCGAGAATCAGATAGGCTCCCTACCCCAGAGTTGAGTTGCTGAAGTACTCCGCGAATTCAGGGCGTTGCGTCAGAACTTTGCCATCGGCATCGCGCAGAATGCCCGCAGCGAAGAGGTAGTCGCCAATCGCGTGCATCTTGGTCGGATCCATCGTGCCGATTGCGCCATTGTCCCCGCGCAAATAGTGGCCATCGATCAGTGCCTTCAGCGAGGCTTCGATCAGCGCCGGATTTGTCAATGTGTCCTTATTGGCGGCGATCAGAAGTGCGGCAGCCGCATCGGGATGGTCGACGGCGAATTGGTAGCCGCGCCGCGTCGCTTGGACGAAGGCGGCCGCAGGTTTGGGGTTTGCCTGGAGATAGGCCTCGCTCGAGGAGATCAGGGTCGTGTGCTCATCAGGCACGCCATAGTCGGCGTAGACGAAGCTGCGCTGCTTGACGCCTTTCAACCCGGCTTCGACACCTTCCCAGGTCGAGACCTCCAGCGTGAAATCGACCGAACCGTTGGCCAGCGCTTCATAGGCTGAAGTGCCGAGTGTCACCGTCTCGAAATTGCCCTTACCGCCATCGTGGCGGATGATGGTGCCGATCAGGGCGTTTTCCCAGGCGCTGCCGAAGCCGCCATAGGTCAGGCCGTCAAGGTTCCTCGGACTTTTTATCTCGCTGCGTGCCGCGTTGAACACCAGCCGGCCGGTTTCGGATTGCACGACGGCATAGACGCCCTTCAGGTCGGCTCCGGCGGTTTTCTGGGTGAACAGGCTGATGGTGCCGTTGATGCCGAAATCGGCGACGCGGTTGGCGACCAGGGTGCCGGCACCGGTATCGCTGTAGGGCAGGATGTCGACCTCGAGCCCGGCTTCGGAATAGAACCCTTTGTCGCGGGCGACGAACAGCCCGATGTGGTTGGTGTTGACCGTCCAGTCGAGGGCGACGGTGACCTTTTGCGCAGCCGATTGTGCTTGGGCATGGCCAGCTCCGGCCACCAGCGGAAGACCGGAGACAAGGGTGAGCAACAAGGCCTGCCGGCGCGTCAAGTCAGTCATGGTCGTGTCCTTTGGATGAGTGCGGGTTGGGCTCGGGGTTGAGCAGGATGTCGAGTATCTCGGCCTCGATTGCGCTTGTCTGCAACGCGTCAGCGCCGCCAAGGCTGCGCGGGCGCGGCAGCGGCACCTTGATTTCGCGGACGATGCTGGCCGGACGCGCCGACAGCACATAGATGCGGTCGGACAGGAAGACGGCTTCGCGCACATCGTGGGTGATCAACAGTGCCGTCCAGCGATGGCGCCGCCACATCTGCTCGAGCCAGCGCTGCATGGCGGTGCGGGTCAGTGCATCGAGCGCGCCGAACGGTTCATCGAGCAAAAGCATGTCGCGCTCCTGCACCACGGTGCGCAACAGCGCCGCGCGCTGGCGCATGCCGCCCGAAAGCTGCGCCGGAAAATGCCGTTCGAAGCCGGCAAGCCCGAACTCGGCAAACAGCGGCGCAACGCGCGCCCGCGCCGCCTTGCGCCTGATGCCTTGCACTTCGAGCCCAAGCGTCGTGTTGTCGAGGATGCGTCGCCACGGCATCAGCGCGTCACGCTGCGGCATAAAGGCGAAATGCCTGCCGTGGTCGTCGAGCGGCGTGCCGTCGAAGAACATCTCGCCCTCGCCGTGCTGCGCGCCGGTCAGAAGCTGGAACAGCGTCGACTTGCCAGCGCCCGACGGCCCGAGCATGGAGACGAATTCACCGGCACCGACGCTGAGCGAAATGTCGGCGAGCACGTCGAGCCGGCCAAATGCCTTGCGCACATGCCGCAGTTCGAGCCGGCTCATCGCCACGGCCCCGTCCCGGCGGGGTGCTGGCCGGCGGCCCGTTCCCAGGGCATGGCAAGGCGCTGCAGGAGCACCGTCAGCCCAAACAGAGTGAGCGTGAGCGCGGCGCTGACACCGACGGCGGCCAGCACCAGATCGGGGCGGAAATTGTTCTTGGCGTTGAGCATGTAGATGCCCAGCCCCTTCGCGGCACCGGCATATTCGGCGAAGATGGCGCCGACCACGGCATAGGTGATGGAGATCCTCAGGCCGGCGAAGAAATAGGGCAGCGCCGAGGGCAGTCGCGCCAACAAGAAGACGCGCCAGCGCCCTGCCCCCATGGCGCGCAGCATCTGCCCGATCTCGGCCTCCGTCGCCTCGTAGCCCTGCACCAGCGCCACCAGCATCGGAAAGAAGGTGACCAGCGCCACCAGCATGATCTTGGGCATCAACCCGAAGCCGAACCACAGCACCACCAGCGGCGCGATCGCCACCAGCGGCAAGGTCTGGCTGACAATGAAGACGGGAAACAGCGCACGCCGCAGCGGCCGGAAGAAGTCGACCAGCATCGACAGCGCAAAGGCCGCGCTGAGCGAAAAGGCAAAGCCGATCAGCGTGGCCCGGATGGTCGGAATGGCATTGTCGACCAGCGCTTCGCGATTGAGCATCGCCTGCTCGAACACACGCGAAGGCGCCGGCAGTGTCGTCGACTTGATGCCGGAATAAGTGGCATAGAGCTCCCAAGCCAGCAGCAGCAACCCGACCGAAATCATGGCCGGTGCTGCCTTGACAAGAAGGCTCGCGATCGGGCTCGAAGCGGCTGATGATGAGACCACGGGCATAACCTTTGACGGGGTCGCGAATGCGGCCGCTCAGCTGGCCGACGGGCTGTTCGCCGAGACCGTGACGTCGAGGGTTACGTGGCCGGCGCCTGGCCCGAAGCGGCAGAAGGCTTCGTCCAGCGCCGAAAAGATCGCGCCGGCATCCCCGCGCAATTTCGTGCAGAAATGCTTCGAGCGCTCATAGACGCCGGACTGCTTGAGAAAATCGATGCAGCCATAGATCTCTTCCATGTGGTCGTCGGTGCCCATCACATAGAGCGAGAACTGCGCTGCCGCCGGCTGGCCGGTCAAAGCCGCGCCACGCACCGCGGCGATTGCCGCATCCTTGCGCGGGCCGAGGGGGCCGACAGGCCCACCAAGCGCATCGGAACGGCAGATCGGATCATCTGGCTCGCCAGGGCAGCCGCGCGAGATGGTGGCTGACAACACGCAATGTTTGCCGCTGCGTGCCGCCGCCACGAACAGGTCTCGCATCGCCGGAAACAGCACTTCGGGCGGCCCGACCAGCAAGGTCGAGATGTCGTCGGTCTCGATCCTGAGCCGATCGCGGTAGGGGTCGAGCCCATCCAGCGCGCCAAGGATGACGCCGACGAAATCGTCGGCCATGGGATATAGGGAAATCTGTGCGCCTGAAAACATCGCCCGCCTCGCTCCGCTGGTATTACCCAGATCAGCTTCTAGGGTCTGTGGGCTTGCCGCCCCCTTCTCAGCCCCGACCGTACGGAGCACCCCTGTGGATGCGCGGGTTAAAGCACCATTCGAGTTGAAGCGAAAGCCGTTTTTTTGGTGTGCTCCTCCAAAAGCATTGCGCCAGGCCTGCGAAACCGGACCGTCGAGCGACAAACTTTCAACCAACAGGCGTTGTCTGGCGCCCAGTATGCGCATGGCGCAGGAAATCGACGAAGGCCCGTACGGTTGGTGCTGTATGACGCTGCTTCTGATAGCAGAGGAACCAACCGGGAAAGGCCGCGCACCAATCATCCAGCAGCGACACCAGCTTGCCGGCATCGATCAACGGGCGCACGAGGTCTTCAGCCCAAAAGGCGATGCCGACGCCCTGCACGGCGGCGGCAATCGCCATGTCGCGGCTGGAGACGACAAGCGGACCATTGACCACGACCGAGAACCATTCGCCGCCTCTGGCGAATTCCCATGCGTAGGGCCCGGCACTGCCCGGCCGGCGCCAATTGATACAGCGGTGCTGGAGCAGATCGGCCGGTGCCGAYGGCGATCCGTAACGGGCGATATAGTCCGGCGAGGCCACGGCGAGTTGGCGCTGCGTGCCGCCAAGCGCCACCGCGACCATGTCAGCTTCGAGAAATTCGCCGAGCCTGGCGCTGACATCATAGCCGGCCTCGACAATATCGACGGCGGCATCGTCGATCGTCACATCGAGCACGATGTCCGGCCATACCTCATGAAAACGGCCAAGCAACGGCTCCAGATAGGTGGCGGCGGCAACGCTGGGCATATGGACGCGCAAGACGCCGGCCGGTGTGTCGCGCAAGGCCGTCGCATCGCCGACCGCCGCCTCCATCTCGGCCATAGCCGGCGCGAAGCGCGCATGCAGGCGCGCGCCGGCTTCGGTCAAGGAGAGGCTGCGGGTCGTGCGGTTGAGCAGGCGCAGGCCAAGCCGCGTTTCGAGCTGACGGATCGTCTGGCTGAGCGTCGACGCTGAAATCCGCAGATCCTCAGCGGCACGGGCGAAGCTGCCATGCGCCACGACAGCGGCAAAGGCTTTCAGCTCGGCATAGTCGCTACCTCGCATTATGCCAGATTCTCCAATGAGTATGATGGCATCCTATCGCATTTTCGGTATGGCTTCTGCTGCCTAGCTTGAGGACATGCCTCGAACGGCTGCAATCATCGGCATCGAGCACACCTGAATTTCCCTCTGAGCAGGAGCAACGAACATGCAGAAACTCAACGGAAAAATCGCTTTGGTGACCGGCGCCTCCTCGGGCATTGGCGCGGCAACCGCGCTGGCGCTGGCGGAGCAAGGTGCTGTCGTCGCCATCGCGGCGCGACGTCGGCAGCGTCTCGACGACCTGGCGGCACGCATCCGCGACAACGGCGGCGAGGCCTTGGCCATCGAGACCGACATCACCGACGAGGCGCAGGCCACAGCCATGGTCCGGCGCGTGCTGGAAAGCCATGGCCGGCTGGACCTGCTGTTCAATGTTGCCGGTGTCGGCGTCGCCGCCCCCTTCCAGAACACCACCACCCGCGAATACCGGGAGATGGTCGACCTCAACATTCTGGGTCTGCTCTACACGATCAACGCGGCGCTGCCGTCAATGAAACGGCAGGGATCAGGCCACATCGTCATCGTTTCGTCGGGCACCGGCCGCTACATCCACCCGTCGGTGGTCTATTCCGGCACCAAGCATGCGGCCAGCGCTATCGCCGAATCACTGCGCCGCGAAATCGGCAAGGACGGCATCCGCGTCACGGTGATCGAGCCGGGCGCGGTCAGGACCGAGTTCACCGCCAATATGCGCGACGATGTTCGGCTGGCTGTCGAGCAAAGGTTGGGCGACATGGAGCAACTGGAGAGCGAGGACATCGCYGCCGCCATGCTCTTCGCGGTCTCGCAGCCACCAAGGGTCAACGTCAATATCCTGACCCTCTATCCGACACAGCAGGCTTGATTCGCGACGGCGGCAAGGTGTGGATCGGGGCCTTGGCCCCGATCCTGTAAACCCTACGAAACCGCCTTCTCGCGAACCGGCAGCTTCCAGCCCGGCCTGACGAAGTGGCAGGTGTAACCGTTGGGGTATTTCTCCAGATAGTCCTGATGTTCAGGCTCGGCTTCCCAGAAGGGACCGACCGGTGCGACCTCGGTGACGACCTTGCCCGGCCACAAGCCAGAGGCGTCGACATCGGCGATGGTGTCTTCGGCGATGAGCTTCTGTTCATCGCTCGTGTAATAGATCGCCGAGCGATAGCTCATTCCGACATCGTTGCCCTGCCGGTTACGGGTCGTCGGATCGTGGATCTGGAAAAAGCGCTCCAGCAGCGTGCGATAGCTGATGACGGCCGGATCGAAATTGATCTCGATGGCCTCGGCATGGGTGCCATGGTTGCGGTAGGTGGCATTGGGCACATCGCCACCGCTGTAGCCGACACGGGTGGAGATGACGCCGGGATAGCGCCGTATCAAATCCTGCACGCCCCAGAAACAGCCGCCGGCAAGCACTGCGCGTTCGGTCGAAGTCGCCATATCACGTCTCCTCAAAAAGCAATTCCAGGAAAAATGCGTAGTGGTTTTCCGTCTGGAATTGCGCAAAAAGCAAGTTGGATCTCCCCATAAATGGGCATTGTCTCTTGCTTCGTCCAGCGGACCGCCCGACCTGCTTCAGTTGCCGGGTTGGGCGAGGCTGTCGATCACACTCGGCAGCTGCGGCGCGCCGGGCGGAACGGCGGCAAAGCTGATCGCCATCGGCGGCGCCTTGAGCGACCAGTCGAAGAGAACGGTTTTGACCGGCAGTTTGCCAAGCCACGCCTGCAGATAGGGTGGCACGTCGCGCCCGGGCCAGACCAGGAGTATGCCGTGATCGCGCAGCCGCTGCTTGGTGATCCAGGGGGCGTACTGCATGTTCAGCTCGGTGAAGATCGACGGCTTGTCATAAGCATTGAGGCCCGCCAGCGGCGCAACAATGTTATGGCCGCCGACGATGTCGAGCCGACCGGGCGTCGCCGCGTGCCAGACGGCTTCTGCCTCATCCGAGATCTTCTGCGCCGGCCAGCAGACGGCGTCCATGCGCCCACGCAGATTGCATTTCGTCCAGCGGATGCCCGCATAGGCACCAGATATGCCGATGATGCAGATGAGCGCGCAGATTACCAGCTTTCGCATCTCGACGGCGCCGAGACGGTGGCCCAGGAAGGCGAGCGCCACGACGCCTGCAAGATTGTACATCGGCGCGCCCCAGGCCTCGCCTGTGCCGGTGAACAGGGACGCCACCATGATGAGGATCGCCGGGCCAAGTCCCATCCACAAGAGATAGACGAGCGTACCGCGCCCGACCGGCTCTTGCGGCGGGGGCGAGCGCCGAAGCAGCCCGGATATCGCCAGCACCAGAAAAAAGCCGCAGAGTCCGGCCGCCTGGACGCCGATATAATAAAAGCGGGAGCGATGCGCCATCACCCACTGATCGCGCCAGGCGGCGTAGGTCAGCGGCAGGAAATCGACGCGGTAGAGCTCGATGGCCAGCGGCGCCGCGACAGCGACGAAAACCGCAAGCCCAAGCCATGGCCAAGGCGTGGCGAGCCGGCTGCGTGCCCGCGCGTCGGACAACAGCCAGATCGCGCCAAACAGCAACAGCAGGCCGGTCGAGAACTTGGCGTAGAGCCCGACGCCCGACACCAGTCCGAGCGCCAGCCACCAGATCGGCCCACCGCCGCGGCCCGCACGCCACAACAGCCAGCAGATAGCGGCCCAGAAGGGCATCTGCGCGTAGTCATGATTGAACTGCGGGGTCGGCCAGCCGAAGAAATAGAGCGACGGCATCAACAGCACGGCGGCCAGCGCACGCCTCTGCCCGAGCATGTCGCGGGCCAGCAGATAGACCAGGACGAACGTCGCCGAGATCGTCAACTGCGCCACGAGATATTGCGGCCAGCGGAACGATCCTGTCAGGAGATGGCTGGTCTCGAGCAGCCATGCCGGAAGTTGCGGATGCTTGTAGGTCAACAGCACCCATTCGCGTCCCCACATAAAGCCTTCGACGACATCGTTGGGCGGTGAGACGTTGATAAGCGCCGGTGCCACCGTCCAGCACAGGATCTGCATCAGGCACAAAAGCGCCAGCAGGTGCCATGGATGACGGATCAGACTGGACAAAACCGATGGGGAATCGACGCCGGCGGCGGGCAATCCCGCCGGCACCAAGTGATCCATGGATCCATCTATCCCCACCATGCGGCGCTTAAATCACATAGTCCGGTTTGACGAACAGCCCCAAAAATCGAAGCTTACGAAAAAGTATAGCTGTGTGCCATTGCAGCACCAAGATCGGGCAGGAGCATCGGCGTCCTCTCTCCAGGCAGGACAGCGTTGCACGTCTGACCCTGTCTGAAAAAATCCGGGTCCCGATGCGCCACCACCATGCCGTCATCCACTACCGTGCGCTCGACTTCTGGATGGCGCGTGCGGCCGTCCTCGTCATCATCTGCCTGCAGCTTCTGGTCATCAACAACCTCTCCTTCGGGCCGCGCTGGCTGGCGCCGGCGCTGGAAGCCGCCCTGCTGCTGCCCTTGTCGGTGGCGACGGCCTGGACACAGGTCGCCACAAGAAAGGCGGTCGAGGATCACGAATGGCATGCGATCGGCCAGTTTCGCATCATGATCCGCAGAACGGCCCTGACCATGACCGCCATCATCAGCGTCATGAATTGCGGCTCGCTGGTCCTGCTGGTGCGAGCCTTGCTGGAGGGGCACGCCGGCAACAGCGGCACGACGCTGTTGATCGACGCGCTCAACATCTGGGTGACCAACGTCATCGTCTTTGCCCTGTGGTTCTGGAGCACCGACCGGGGCGGGCCGCCGACCTGCGGCCTCGTCAAGCTCGCGCAGGCTGATTTCCTGTTTGCGCAGATGACGCTGAACGACCGTGATCTCCGCGATTGGCTGCCCGGCTTCGTCGACTATTTCTTCCTCGCCTTCACCAATGCGACAGCCTTCTCTCCGACCGATACGCTGCCACTCAGCCAACGCGCCAAGCTGCTGATGATGGCCGAGGCCATGATCTCGCTGCTGACCATCGCGCTGGTCGCGGCACGCGCCGTCAACATCCTTGCCTGATCGGGCCGAAACGCAAAAAGGCCCGCCACCTTGCGGCAGCGGGCAGGCTTATGGAGTGCTGGGATCAACCAGCGTAGGGTMAACGAGCGGCGGAGGGGTTGGTTGCCGTTTGCGGTTCACTCCTGCACCCCCGGCTTGAACCTGCGAACGACAAACTCGAACAGGATGTCCGAGATCCACATGGCGCAGACGCCGATCAGGAAAGCCGCGGCAAGCGTGGTGGTGTCGTCGGCGGGGTCGGGCATCGGCAGGCCGGCGATCCTGACATAGGACACCACCGGCAGCGTCAAATAGGCCGCGGCAAGCGCGCCGCAGATCGGTGAGGCGACCATTTCGCGCAGCTTGTAGCGATGCCGCGACAGCGCCCGCAGGACGCCACCGGCAAGGCCGGCGGCGACGACCGGTCCCTTGATGCCGAGCAGGTCGAACAGATCGTGCATCACGGCCTCCATCCACAAAGCGCCTGGCCCTTTTCATTGTGAGCCAGGATCGCCGCCACCGACGCGCCGGAAAGGGTCGCCACCTCTGCCTTTGCCGGCCGTATGGGATGCTCGACCGCGCAGAACGACCCGCCAGCACTTGCGCAGCCGGCCAGCAGGAGCGAGAGCACTATGATCTTGACCACTTCGCTAGCCTCCCCCTGTTGTCGGCCGGCGTCCGGCCGGCAACGGCGTCGTCGATCTTCTGGGCTCGGCTGCGCGCCGCGGCGTCGGCGGCATCTTGCCTGGCCTTCTGGCTGGCCTTGCCCTTGGCGTAGGCCGTCCAGAGACCGGCGAGCGCGGCACCCATTGCAAGCAGATACGGCCACAACTGGCCAAGCATGGCGAGCGCTCCCATCTCATTTCTCCTCGACCGGCGGCGGCGGCGCGACCATGCCGAGCGGACCGTCACGCACCGCGTTGATGATGATCTTGGCAAGGGCGATAGCGCCGCTGATCTGAAGCGCGGTGCGATCGGTGACGCCGAACATCGTCCAGTCGAAGCCGACCAGGGCGCCACCGCAGATGATCGCGATCAGCGTGTTGAGCAGATTGTGCAGCGCGTTGGTGTTGAGGAATTTCATCAAAAGAGGCTCCCGAAAATATCGGTGACGTGCTGCCGGAAGGCCGCGAGCGCTCCGGCGATGAGGACAAGGATGCCGGCGGCGGCAGCAGTCTTGACGGCCGGCGGCACGGGCTGGGCCGCCGGCGCCCCGCCAAAGGCCTTTTCGGCGCCGGGCGACGGCGCGGCCGGCACAGGCGCAGGCGCGGTCACAGGTGTCGCCGACATCAGCAAGGCCTGAGCCCGCACCGACGTGACGCGATCGGACCAGCCGCGCCCGAATGTTGCCCATGTCGGCAGCCGTTTGAGAAACGCCAGCCGCGCATCGCATAGCGCGTCGATGGTGACGCCGGCCGGCCTTGCCCTGGCCGCGGCAAGGGTGGCCGGCCCGATCCGGCCATCCTGGGCGACGCCCAGGGCCGCCTGCAGGGTTTTCGCCGCCCTGCCCGGCCCGCTGTTCACGGCGAAATCGAACACGGCATGGTCGACCCCGTCGGGCAATTCGGCGCCGAGCACCGCATCCCAGTAGTAGCGGCGGAAGACGGTAGCGACCTGCTGGTCGCTGATCTTGCGCAGGTCGGCCTTGGTGGCATTCGCCTTCACATAACGGCGGAAGTTGGCGAGCGTGACACCCTTCATGGTGGCGCCGCCGGGGTCGGCCGGATTGTCCGACCACCCACCTTCCGATTTCAAGACGAGCGCAAGCGCCCGCGCAAAGTTGCGGTCCATGGCAGTTCCTTTCCGCCCTCTCCGGGCAGGTTGCTGAGTTTTGGAATTTGGCTATAGTTGGCGCAGGACGAGGGATCTAACTTGCTGAACAACAATGCGCGAATATCCGCGCTCGATGGGCTGCGCGGCATCGCCGCGCTGTCAGTCTTCCTTCAGCATTTCGCGACCGATACACCCTGGCATCCCCTCACCTTTGCCTGGTGCGGCCTCATCGGCGTTGAACTGTTTTTCGTGCTGTCCGGGTTTCTGATGGGCAGGAAGTATTCGACTGCCCCGATTTCAGGCTCGGCGGTGATCGACTTCTGGGTCAAGCGCGCGGCGCGCGTCCTTCCACTGTTCTTGATCTGCGTGACGGCAGCCTATGCCTGGCTTTTGCTGACAGGTCGCGACCAGCCTTTTTACGGGTTGAAATGGGATGGATGGTGGCACCATTACGTTTTCTGGGCCGGCCAATCCGTGTTCTGGACGATCCCGAGAGAGATCCAGTTCTATCTGGTTTTTCCGCTGATCTGGTGGATTTGCCAGCGTCTGGGCAATGCTGCCAACTTCTTGCTGCTCGCGGCGGCGGCCATTCTCCAGGGAGCCGCTATCGGCACGCCCGTTCTCATGCAGGCCGCCCCTTTGTTTCTCGCCGGCGTCGTCGCCGGGCGTATCGAGCTTGAGCCGGACAAGTCGTACGATGTCCCGTTCGTTGCGCTGCTGGTCCTCTACGTCTTGTCCTGGCCTGGAATGATCGATGTCCTGGAATTGCCAAGATCCCTTTTCGGCGGCACGCTGTACCTTGTCTATCTGCCTTCTCTCGTCCTGGTTTCGACAGCCTCCCCGCTTGCCCAGCGCCTGTTGGGGCGGGGCGTGCTGAAGTGGTATGGCGACATCTCCTATTCCCTCTATCTGCTCCACCTGCCCATCCATGTCGCGCTCAAGATGTGGACGCCAATTTCGCTTTTGCCGAAACCCATCTGGTTCGGGCTGACATTGATCGTTGTGACGATCGCCAGCTACTGTTCATTCCGCTACGTCGAGACGCCGCTGCGTAGACGGATATCGCGCCTGGCGCCCAAGCCACCGGCGCCTCAGCAACCGGTTGCCAATGGCGGTGTTAGATCGGGCCAGCCA
>NZ_JBFULQ010000059.1:0-19554 GCF_054049815.1 Mesorhizobium sp. P5_C1
GAGAAGATCAGCATCTATCGTTTCGTGCAGGAAGGGTTGAACAATGCCTATCGCCACGGGCGAGGCAAGGATCAGGCGGTGAGTGCGGGGATGAAAGGCAGCAGGCTTTTCGTTGAAGTCTCGGACGGCGGGCCGGGCTTCGATCCGGCACGCGTCGAGGGTCTCGGGCTCGCCGGGCTCAGAGAGCGGGTCGAAAGCATTGGCGGCCAGTTTGAAACCTTGACCGGGCCGCACGGCACGCGATTGGTGATTCGCCTATCGGTCGAGGAGCAAGCATGATCGGCGCCATTCGCATTGCCATTATCGACGACCATCCCCTCTTTCGCGAGGGCGTGACGCGCAGCCTGACGGAAATCGGCGGCTTCGAGATGGTTGGCGAGGGCGCCACGGCGCAGGATGCCGAGCGCATCGTCTCGACCGTACGGCCGGACATTCTGCTGCTCGATATCTCCATGCCGGGCGGCGGTCTGACCGCGGTTGCAAGCATCCTCGCCARCCATCCCGCCCAAAAGATCGTCATGTTGACCGTTTCGGAGGCCAATGCCGACGTGACTAGGGCCCTGAACGCCGGGGTGCGTGGCTATGTCCTCAAGGGCGTCGGGTCGCGCGCGCTCGCAGACATCCTGCACAGCGTGGCGGCCGGGGAAAGCTATCTTTCGCCGACGCTGTCAGCCCGCCTGCTTTCGGACCTCCAATCCCTGCAGCCGACCGACGGCATAGTGGACCGGCTGCGGCAACTCACCGAGCGACAGGCAGAAATTCTGCGACTGGTGGCGGAGGGCCTGAGCAACAAGGAAGTTGCCTTGCGGCTGGAGCTGCAGGAGAAGACCGTCAAGCATCACATGACCGGCGTGCTGTCGAAGCTCAATGTGCGAAACCGCACCGAAGCAGCCTTGATGATGCGTGAGTCGCGCGACCGGGACCGGAACCATTCGTAGAGGCTTCGGCCATCCCGAGCGCGGCTCACCGTTTCACGGAAATGCCGAACAGCTCTATCAGGCGCGCTTTAAGTCTTTGTCGTTGCCTCTGCTTCTGGGCGACACACATCAGCCGGAAACCGGGTGGCAAAAGAGAGGTCACCTCCGCCGGGGGCGGCGGAGGTGACGTGTGAAGCCGGCCGTTGCCTGTTGGCCAACTTCACAACGCTTTGAGGCGGCTGACATCCGCCGGCGTGGCTCCGCGATCGATGATCGTGCGCCCGAGCGAATCCTCCATCCTGAAACGGCCATTCTCGATCTTTTCCATTATGCCGTCGGGATGCTGAACCGTGATCGTCTTGCCCTCCACGTCGACCTCGTCACCGGTCTTGGCGTTGACATGGCGACCGTTGCCATTTTCGTTCTGCCCCTGGTCGGATTTGGAGTTGCCGCTGGCGGTTCCGCTATTTCCTTTGCCGTTTCCGTCGCCGGCGCCGTTGTTTCCGTTACCGCTGCTATTGCCGCTGTTTCCGTTACCGTTACCGCCGCTATTGCCACTGTTGCCGTTTCCATTGCCGCCGCTGTTGCCACCGTTTCCGCCGCCGCCTCCACCATTACCACCGCCACCGCCACCGCCACCGCCATTGCCGCCGCCACCCTTGCCGGCCTGTGCGCTAGCGGCGTGGATTCCAGGAGCGGAGCCGTGGAGGTCAATCTGATAGGGAGCGATGGTCAGCGCCAGCGCGGCCGCCGATCTGAGCGCCAGCCGGCAACAACGGGTCGTGATCGATCTATGCATGGTGATCTCCGTCGATTGAGCTGGCGTGCCACCGTCGACGTTGGAGTTGCACCAGCATCGCCGAAAGAAAAGATACCCGAAAGCCGTATCCGACCGTTGCGCTTGTCACCCAGGACCTTTGCAAGCGCAAGATTGGACTAAAGTCCCAAGCTTGTGCTAATATATACCTTGTATGGACGGCGGCGACCGCCATCGCCGACTGGAAGCTGGCTTACCTGATGCCGCCGAACATCAAGTCACCTCCGCCGGGGGCGGCGGAGGTGACTTGTCAAACTGGTCGTTCCCCGGTTGACCTGCCTCACAGGGCCTTCTGCTTCACAAGGCCCGAAGTCGACTGATGTCGTTTGCCGTCGCCGGACGCTCGACAATCGTGCGGCCGACTGCATCCTTCATCTGGAAACGGCCGTTCTCGATCTCTTCCGTGATGCCGTCGGGATGCTCGACCTCGATCTTGTTGCCGTCTACTTCGACCTTGTCACCGGTTTTCGCGTTGACGTGATCTCCATCGTCGTCGTGACCCTTGCCGACCCCGGAATTGCCGGCTGCGCCGTGATCGTCGCCGGCACCATTGTCTCCGCCAGCGTTTCCGTTTCCGTTGCTGCTGTTGCCGCTCGCGCCACTCCCGCCGCTGCCGTTTCCGCCGCCACCTCCACCGCCACTGCCATGTCCGCCATCCTTGGCATGCGCGCTTGCGGCAACGATGCCGGGACCAGAGCTGTGGAAAGCGAGTTGATAGGGGGCGATGGCCAGCGCCAGTGCCGAGGTCGCCCTCAGCGCCAGCCAGCAACAGCGGCTCGCAATCGATCTGCGCATCCTAGTCTCCTCATCGATCAGGCAGGCGGATTTCACCGCCGGCGTTTTCGCAAGGGACCCACCATCGCCGACATGGCGGCCTCGCGTAACCGGCCCACGACCGATGCGGTGCCGCCAAGGGACCTTTGCCGGACCTGACAAGGGACCTTTGTCCCAGTGTTACATGCTGCTCGCAGAGTGCTTAGCCGACGTCTCAGAATGCTGTCGCGGCTGAAAGGCTTTTGATGTCACGAAAATGTGATCAGGTGACTATAAGGGGGTTGAAGAGGCAACACGCTCCAGCCACCCGCAAAGCCAGAGGCAAGCCAGATGACCGAACATCGCTCCCCCGACGCCAAATTCCGCACCAGCCTGCTCGAAGAAAACGCCGGACCGGCCACCAATCCCACCGACAACCGCACCATGGGCGAGATCATCGCCGCGCGGTTCTCGCGCCGTGGTTTCCTGAAAGGCTCGCTGGCCGTCTCGGCGATCGCCGCCACCGTCAGCCCGCTGGCGCTGGTCAGCGCCGACCAGGCCCGGGCCGCCGAAGGCTCCGCCTTCGCGTTCGACGAGCTGGAGGCCGGCATCGACGACAAGCACCATGTCGCGCCGGGCTACGATGCCGATGTGCTGTTGCGCTGGGGCGATCCGGTGTTTGCCGATTCGCCGGAGTTCGACCCGACCAAGCAATCGGCGCAGGCGCAGGCGAAACAGTTCGGCTACAACAACGACTATGTCGGCTACATCGCGATCGACGGTTCGGCCGAACACGGCCTGCTGGTCGTCAACCACGAATACACCAACCCGCATCTGATGTTCCCGGGCATCGTCAAGATCGTCGASAAGGACGGCAAGAAGTCGGCCGACGTCGCGCCGCTCAGCAAGGAACAGGTCGATGTCGAGATGGCGGCGCATGGCGGTACCATCGTCGAGATCCGCAAGGACGGCGGCAAATGGCAAGTCGTGCGCGACGGCAGGCTCAACCGCCGCATTACTTCCAACACCGAAATGGCGCTGTCCGGCCCGGTTGCCGGCCATGACCGCGTCAAGACTAATGCCGACCCGTCCGGCACGAAGGTTTTGGGCACCTTCAACAATTGCGCCGGCGGCGTCACGCCGTGGGGCACCTATGTGATGGCCGAGGAGAACATCCACGGCTATTTCTCCGGCGAATTGCCCGAGGGCCACAAGGAAGCCGCCAACTACAAGCGCCTCGGCATTCCCGAAGGCGCCTATGAATGGGCGGCGCACTATGACCGCTTCGACCTGGCCAAGGAGCCGAACGAGGCCAACCGCTTCGGCTGGATCGTCGAGGTCGATGTCAACGATCCGACCTCGACGCCGAGGAAGCGCACCGCTATGGGCCGCTTCAAGCACGAGGGCGCCGAATCGATCGTCGCCAAGGATG
Organism: Mesorhizobium sp. P5_C1; assembly: GCF_054049815.1. Lineage (NCBI taxonomy): Bacteria > Pseudomonadati > Pseudomonadota > Alphaproteobacteria > Hyphomicrobiales > Phyllobacteriaceae > Mesorhizobium > Mesorhizobium sp. P5_C1. The sequence goes on from NZ_JBFULQ010000059.1 coordinate 3,920, forward strand.
GCCGTGTCGTCTTCTATCTCGGCGACGACGAGCGCTTCGACTATGCCTACAAGTTCGTCACCAGCGGTAAGTTCAATCCCAATGACCTCGCGGCGAACAAGGATCTGCTCGACGACGGCACGCTGCATGTCGCCAAGTTCGTCGAAGACGGCTCCGTCGAATGGCTGCCGATCGTCTTCGGCCAGGGACCGTTGACCGCCGAAAACGGCTTTGCAAGCCAGGCCGACGTGCTGATCGAGACACGACGCGCCGCCGACCTGCTCGGCGCCACCAAGATGGACCGCCCAGAGGACATCCAGCCCAATGCCGTCAACGGCAAGGTCTATGTCATGCTGACCAACAATTCGAAGCGCAAGGCAGACCAGGTCGATGCCGCCAACCCGCGCGCCGAAAACGCTTTCGGCCACATCATCGAGATCGCCGAGGACGGCGGCGATTTCACTGCCACCAAGGGCAAGTGGGAAGTGCTTTTGAAATGCGGCGATCCGGCGGTGGCCGATGTCGGCGCCACCTTCTCGACGGCGACGACGGCCAATGGCTGGTTCGGCATGCCCGACAATTGCGCGGTCGATTCAGCCGGACGCCTGTGGGTCGCCACCGACGGCCAGAGCCCAAAGACCACCGGCCGCACCGATGGACTGTGGGCGGTCGACACCGAAGGCTCGGCGCGGGCAACCTCGAAACTGTTCTTCCGCGTGCCGATCGGCGCCGAAATGTGTGGTCCGCTGTTCGCCCCTGACGATCAGACCGCCTTTGTCGCCGTCCAGCATCCGGGTGACGGCGGCGAGGACTGGGAAGCGTTCGGCCGCCCATCCTACTATGAGGACCTGTCGACGCGCTGGCCCGACTTCAAGCCCGACATGCCGGTGCGGCCGGCGGTCGTCGCCATCACCAGACAGGGCGGCGGCAAGATCGCGGTATAATATCAAGCACCGCAATCTCAGGGAGGGGTTTCGGCGAGCCGAAGCCCCTCCTTTTTTGCGTCAATCATTCAAGCCACGGGAAAGATTGGCAATTTGCACATGGAGCCCTAGGTCTTTACCAGGAGATTGCCATGCCGAAGTCCGTTTATGACCGTGGCCTGCTCAAACCTGCCGAAGTCGCCACCTTGCAACGTGTGTTCGACGAAGCCTGCCGGCGCCGCGAAGCGCATCCCGAATCGGCCGAGGCTCGCGAACTGGCTCTCACCCTGCTGGCGCTGCACAATGCCGGCATGGTGGAAGAGGACATGCTGATCGAGGCTGTCGGCTTCCGGAGGCTTGAGCCCAAGTCAGCGTGAAGCGCCGGATTGGTCGGAGGTGCCAGCGGAACTGGCAATCCGTTTGGTGATCGCCTTGGCCATGATGCCGGCATTGGCGAAGCAGCCGCGAATGCTCGGCCGCATGCCGGTGAACCACAGGCCGGGCAATTTTGGATCGGCTTGCCCGCCGTTGAAGAGCGGAACGCCCTTTTTGTCGAGGACGCCGAGCTTGCCGACCATGGGCTCCAGGCCGGTGCGGTAGCCTGTCGCGGCAATGACGATGTCGGGATGGATCAGGCTGCCATTAGCCAGGATCACGCCGTCGCGGGCGAATTCCCGTATCGCCGGCACCACAACGATCTTGCCGGCCTTTATGGCGCTGACGGCGCCGTCATCGGAGGCGATCGCGGTATAGTCCGAGGTCAGGCGGCTGGCGCCACCCGAAGGCGCGGGCGGCATGCCGAATTTGGTCAGGTCGCCGAAAACCAGGCGCTGCGTCGCCGCCATCACCGCATCGGCGACGCGCAAGGGCAAGCGCGCCATGAACGGCGAAAGCCGATGCACGGCGATCTTGCCGATCCGCTTGGGCAGCAGCACGGGGCCGTTGCGGGCCGACAGCCAGATGGCGGCCGTGTTTATGCCGGCCAGATGATTGAGCGTATCGAAGCCCGAATTGCCGGCGCCGACGACCAGTACTTTCTTGCCGGCATAGTCCCGTGCGTCGCCGAAATCCGCCGCGTGGATGATGCGGCCGGCGAAACCCGTCATGCCTTTCCATTCGGGAATGAAGGGCTGCCTGTCGCGGCCGGTGGCGATGACGACATGGCGGGCCAGGCGCAGTCCGGCGCTGGTCAGCAGCGCCCAGTGATCGCCCTTGAAGACGATTTCTTCGACAGCAACGCCAAACTGCACCGGGAGCCGGTTCTCCTCCCTGAAATCATTCATATGGCGGATGACGACAGTCTTATGCGGAAAGGCAGGCGTGCCCTGGGGATAGGCAAGACCGGGCAGAGAAGACAGATCGCGATGGGTGTTGAGATGCAATTGCCGATGCCGCCGGTGCCAGGGCTCGGCCAGGCGGCTTTCCTTTTCCAGGATCGCCGTGGGCATGCCGGCGTTCATCAAGGCATGTGCGACGGCCAGCCCGGCGGCACCGGCGCCGACGACGATCGCCGGCTCGACCGGTTCGTTCGTCACCGGTCTGATGGTCGTTTCAGCCATTCCTTCTTTGATCTCCATTCGACCCTTCCGACGCCACGCTTCCCGTGGTCGCCAAGGGAGGCCGCGGCGGCTCGATCCTGCGGTTGATTTATATATCGCGAATCGAACCCGAATTTCGAGCATGCGCCGTCCGCGATTGCGCACTATATGGCATATGCGCGATATCAGCGGTAATCAGGTCGCGGCAATGTGATTGATTCGAGGCCCTGGGGCTGGCGGGTCTCTGCTATTCCCCCACGTGCATGCCCGAAATCGAGTCGATTTCCGGGGTCATGCGCAGAATCAAAGTGTTACAGCACCTTTGCGCGTCCTGGGCGCGGCGCTGTAGGCGGCTCGCGGAATTTCGACCATGCCCTCCTTGCGGATCTATTTCGACAAAATCCTTGAGGACGTCGCGCCAAAGGTGGCGCGGCAGAGGCTGACCCATGTCGAGCGCCTGGCGCTTGTTCGCCGCCATGGTGACTTCTCGCTTGCCTATTCGACCGCCGTGCAGGGCAAGCTTTCCTATTTCGGCGACGCCGACGGCTACATCGCCTTCGGCACCAAGATGGGGCGCCATTTCGCGCTCGGCGATCCGGTGGTGGCTCCAATGCTGCGGCCCGATTACATCAGGCGCTTCGTCGAAACCGCCGGCAGCCCGTGGTTCGTGCAGATCGGCGAGGAGACGGCGCGGGTGCTGGCCGGGCTCGGCTACAAGATCAATCGCCTCGGCATCGACACCCGCCTCAACCTGCCCGACCATGATTTTTCCGGAAAGCGCAACGAGACCGTGCGCTATTCCGAGCGCTGGCTGTTGAAGAAGGGATTTTGGTTCGACGAGGACAAGCGGACTGTCCATCTCGACGAAATCGCCCGGCTTTCCGAAAACTGGCGCGGCGACCGCATCGTCAAACGCTGGGAGATGGGCTTTCTCAACCGCCCCTTCGCCGACCATCTCGGCACCGACATGCGCCGTTTCGTCCTGCACGGCCCCGATGGCGGACTGGTCGCACTGCTCGACTTCGACCCGCTGTTTCGCGACGGCAAGGTGATCGGCTACACCACGGCGTTCAAGCGCAAGCATATCGACGCCTCGCCGCACGCCGAGATCGGCCTGACCAAATTCGCCGTCGACCGTTTCCGCGAGCAAGGCATCTCGGTAGTCACGCTCGGCCTGTCGCCGATGCTCGATGTGGTCCCGAGCGGGTTTGCCGAAAGCGATTTCTGGCGCAATGCCTTCCAGCGCGCCTACTCTTCGCCATGGGTCAACCGCCGCAGGTTCAACCTGCAAGGCCAGGCGGCGTTCAAGCGCCGCTTCCACGGTGTCGAGGAGCCGGTCTACATCGCCTTTCGCAAGGGGACTTATGTGGAGATGCTGGGGCTGCTGCGGCTGGTCAAGGCGATCTAATCGGTCAGTTCCTTAGCCGGTAACCGGTCCTGAAGATCCAGGCGACGATCGCTATGCAGACCAGCAGAAAGACGATCGTCATGCCGAGGCTGACGCCGACCGAGACATCGGACTTGCCGAAAAAGCTCCAGCGGAACCCGCTGATCAAATAGACGACCGGGTTGAACAGCGTCACAGTGCGCCAGATGCCGGGCAGCATGTCGATCGAATAGAAGCTGCCGCCGAGGAAGGTGAGCGGCGTGATGATCAGCAGCGGCACCAGCTGCAATTGCTCGAAGCTCTTCGCCCAGATGCCGATGATGAAACCGAACAGGCTGAAGGTCACCGCCGTCAGCACCAGGAAGGCAACCATCCAGAACGGGTGCTGGATGGTCAGTGGGACGAACAGCGAGGCGGTGGCCAGGATGATCAGGCCAAGCAGGATCGACTTGGTCGCCGCACCGCCGACATAGGCGATGACGATCTCCAGATAGGAGACCGGCGCCGACAGGAGCTCGTAGATCGAGCCGACGAATTTCGGGAAGTAGATGGCGAAGGAGGCGTTGGAGATCGACTGCGTCAGCAGCGACAGCATGATCAGCCCCGGTACGATGAAGGCGCCGTAGCTGATGCCGTCGATCTCGGTGATGCGCGAGCCTATGGCTGAGCCGAAGACGACGAAATAGAGCGATGTCGAGATGACCGGCGAGACGATGCTCTGCAGCACGGTGCGGAAGGCACGCGCCATTTCCATCCGGTAGATCGCCCATACCGCACGCAGGTTCATGGCTCTCTCCTCACCAGATTGACGAAGATCTCCTCGAGCGAACTGTTTTGCGTGTCGATGTCGCGGAATTGGATGCCGCCGGCCTCGAGATCGCGGATCAGCGAGGCGACGCCCGGCCGCTCGGCCTGATTGTCATAGGTGTAGGTCAGCTGCCCGCCATCCGGCGACAGCTCCAGCGCATAGCGCGAGAAGGTTTCGGGAATGGCCATCAGCGGGCTGCGCAGCTCCATCACCAGCCGCTTGCGGCCGAGCTTGTGCATCAGTTCGGCCTTGTTCTCGACCAGGATGATCTCGCCACGGTTGATGACGCCGACGCGGTCGGCCATCGCCTCGGCTTCCTCGATATAGTGGGTGGTGAGGATGATGGTGACGCCGTCCTCGCGCAGCCGACGCACCATCGCCCACATGTCCTGGCGCAGTTCGACATCGACGCCGGCGGTCGGCTCGTCGAGGAACAAGACGCGCGGCTCATGCGACAGCGCCTTGGCGATCATTAGCCGGCGCTTCATCCCGCCCGAGAGCGTAATCGCCTTGGCGTCCCTCTTTTCCCATAGCGACAGATCGCGCAGCACCTTCTCGACGAAGGCCGGGTTGGCCGGCTTGCCGAACAGGCCACGGCTGTAATTGACAGTCGCCCAGACGCTCTCGAAGGCGTCGATGGTCAGTTCCTGCGGCACCAGGCCGATCAGGCTGCGCGCGGCGCGGTAGTCCCTGTTGATGTCGTGACCGTCGACGGTGACGGTGCCCGACGAACGATTGACGATGCCGCATACGATCGAGATCAACGTCGTCTTGCCGGCGCCGTTGGGGCCGAGCAGCGCGAAGATCTCGCCGCGCTCGATATCGAGGTTGACTTCCTTGAGCGCGGTGAAGCCGGTGGCGTAGGTCTTGGAGACCCCGGAAATGGACAGGATGGAGGGCATGGCTGAAAACGGCTGCTTGAGGGAGGTCCCCTGATATAGGCTGAATGTCGGTGCGTGCAACCGCAAGTCGACGCCGCTGCTGACAGTTCTCGACAGTGCAGGCCGGCCAGTGCGAGCCGGCGGAAGTTCCGACACGGCAGCAGCACGCGCATGCGTCATCTTGCCCGGACGCTGCGGCGTTCCGCCTCGCGGCGGGACGCCGCTTTGACCGACAGGCGCGACGGGCTTACTCTTGCCACATTAGAAGCAGCCGGAGCCCACCATGGACCCGCTCATCCTGTCGCGCATGCAATTTGGCGCGAATATTTCGTTCCACATCCTGTTTCCGACGATCACCATTGCGCTTGGCTGGGTGCTGCTGTTCTTCAAGCTCCGCTACAACGCGACAAACGATTCCGCCTGGATGCGCGCCTATTTCACCTGGGTGAAGGTGTTCGCATTGTCCTTCGCCATGGGCGTGGTGTCAGGCGTCACCATGAGCTTCCAGTTCGGCACCAACTGGCCGGGCTACATGGAAAAGGTCGGCAACATTGCCGGGCCGCTGCTGGCCTACGAGATCCTCACCGCCTTCTTCCTCGAAGCGGCCTTCCTCGGCATCATGCTGTTCGGCTTCCGCCGCGTCTCCAACCGCATCCACACGCTGGCGACGGTGCTGGTGGCAGGCGGCACGACCCTCTCGGCGTTCTGGATCATCGCGCTCAATTCCTGGATGCAGACGCCGGCCGGCTTCGAGATACGCGATGGCGTCGCGCACGCCGTCGACTGGTGGGCGATCGTCTTCAACCCGTCGATGCCCTACCGGCTGGTCCATATGCTGCTCGCCTCCGGCCTGACGGTGTCGTTCCTGATCGCCGGCCTGTCGGCGCTGCGCTATCTCTATGGCGACCGCTCGGAATCGATGTGGAAGGCGCTGCGCACCGGCGTCTTCACCGCGGCGATCCTGATCCCGATCCAGATCTTCGCCGGCGACCAGCACGGGCTGAACACGCTGGAGCACCAGCCGCAGAAGATCGCCGCCATGGAGGCCAACTGGAACACCGGCCCCAACGTGCCGCTGGTGCTCTTCGCCCTGCCCGACGAGGCGGCGAAGGAAAACAGGTTCGAGATCGCCATTCCCGACGGCGCCAGCCTGGTGCTGCGGCACCGCACCAGCGGCGTGGTGCCGGGGCTGAACGACTATCCAGGCAACCATCCTCCGGTCTTTCCGATCTTCTGGAGCTTCCGCATCATGGTCGGCACGGGACTGCTGATGCTTGCGGTTTCCTGGTCGGCCGCCTTCTTCCTCAAGCGCCGGCACAGCCTGCCGAGGCCGCTCGCCATGCTGATGGTGCCGATGGCGCTGTCGGGCTGGCTGGCGACGCTGGCCGGCTGGTACACCACCGAGATCGGCCGCCAGCCCTGGCTGGTGACGGGCGTGCTGAAGACCGCCGACGCGGTCGGGCCGGTGGCGGGCAGCCATGTCGCGCTGACGCTGGCCATCTACCTCATCCTCTATGTGCTTTTGCTGATCGCCTATCTCGGCGTGCTGGTGCACCTGGCGCTGAAGGCGGCGAAGGACGGCGATTCATCGCCGCTGCCGGGCGTGATGAACGCTGCCCTGTCGCAGCCGGCGGCCGGCGAGTGAGGAGAAGACAATGACCTTCGACTGGCCAACCCTGCTGCCCCTGATCTTCGCCGGCCTGATGGGCCTCGCCATCCTGATCTACGTCATACTCGACGGCTTCGATCTCGGCATCGGCATCTTGTTCGCCGCCGCCGAAGACACCGAGCGGGACACGATGGTCGCGGCCATCGGTCCGTTCTGGGACGCCAACGAGACCTGGCTGGTGCTGGCCGTCGGCCTGTTGCTGGTCGCCTTCCCGCTGGCGCATGGGGTCATCCTGACCGCGCTCTACATCCCGGTTTTCGTGTTGCTGATCGGGCTGATCCTGCGCGGCGTCGCCTTCGATTTTCGCGCCAAGGTGCCGAGCGGCAAGAAGCATCGCTGGAACCGTATTTTCTTCATGGGTTCGGTCATCGCCTCGCTGGCGCAGGGCTATATGCTGGGCGTCTATGTGCTCGGCCTCGATGTCGGCCCGGGCGGCGTGGCGTTCGGCGCGCTGGTGGCGCTCTGCCTTGCGGCGGCTTACGCGGCGATGGGTGCCGCCTGGGTGATCTACAAGACCGAGGGCGATCTGCAGAAGAAGGCCGTGCGCTGGTTGCGCACCGCCCTTGTGCTGACCGCGCTCGGCATGGCCGCGGTGTCGCTGGCAACGCCGTTCGCCAGCCCGCGCATCTTCGACAAATGGTTCGTCTTTCCCGCGATGCTCTATCTGTCGCCGCTGCCGATCCTGTCGGCACTGTTGTTCCTGTGGCTGTGGCGGCAGACCTTTCATCTGCCCAGGCCCGACGACCGCCATTCGCTGACGCCGTTCCTGACGCTGGCCGCCATCTTCGCGCTCGGCTTTGCCGGTCTTGCCTGGTCGTTCTATCCGTTCGTGGTGCCCGACAGGCTGACCATCTGGCAGGCGGCCTCTGCGCCGGAAAGCCTGGCCATCATCCTGGCCGGCACTGTGGTCGTGCTGCCTGTCATCATCTTCTATTCGTTCTATGCCTACCGGGTGTTCGGCGGCAAGGCTACGGATTTGACCTACGACTGACGCCTTACCGGTCGCCAGTGGCCATCCTGCAGATCAAGCAGGTGCGGTGCTTCAGATCAGCCCTGAGTCGCGTGCCGCAGCCGTCGCTTCGCCACGGGAGATGGCGTCCAGTTTTCCCAGAACCGCCGAGACGTGGTGGTCGACGGTCTTCGGCGAAATGGCGAGGTGGTCGGCAATCCGCTTGTTGGAGAAGCCGCGCTCGATCAGTTGCAGCACTTCCATCTGGCGCAGGGTCAGCCCGGCGCTGTTTGCGCGCGTGGTGCGGCGCGGTCCCCGTGCGATGTGATTGACACCGTTTCGCCGCATGAGGTCGCGCACGTGCTGGGCGACCGGCCTGGCGCCGAGGTTTTCGAATATCCCGAGCGCCGAGCGCTGCCCCGCCTCATCGCCCTGAACCAGGGCAAGCCCACGTTCGAAGGGAGCGTCCATCGCGGCCCACAAATCCGCCGCCCCTTGCCAGTCGCCTTCCAGAAGCATCCGGTAGGGCGCGGCCATGCCCGACGTGTCGCCTGGGCCAATCGCCGGCACCAGCAAACGCCGCCAGCTGGCCAGTTCGGCAAAGACCGCAGGCTTCGGTGAAAGGCTCTCGGCAAGGTCTATCAGCCGCAGCGCCTCGTCCTCTTCCGCCTCGCCCAGCCATGCCTGTTCGGCGACGACCGCCGCATAGGGCAGCAGCCTCTGCAGCTCAGCACCCTTTTCGAGAAACCGCTTCATTTCCGCCAGAAGCGGCTCGGCTGAAGGATCGCCGCGGCGCAGGCGCAATTTCGCCAGAGCCACCAGTGCGGGATAGCGCACCAACGCGGCTGCATGGTCGTTGGTGACGACTTCCAGCGCTTCGGCAGCCGCCTCGTCCCATCGTCCGTAACGCAGCAGCAACTGCGCCCGCACGCCGCGCATGTAGTCACGCCAGGTCGCCAGGTCGTTCTCGACACAATAGTCGATGCCGCGATCGAGAAAGGACTGAGCCTGGTTGTAGTCCAACTGGTTCATTTCACTGCAGGCGCAATTGGTGAAGGCACGCGCCACGTGTTCCTGGAAATTCTGATCGAGCGCGATTTCGAGACTGCGGGCAAGGTGCAGCCGCGCGCTGGGCAGGTCCAGCCATTGTTCGGCAGCGCCGACATTGTTGAGCGCATGGCAGACGATGTCCGGCCGGTCAACCTGTTCGGCGAGCCTGATCGCCTTGTCGCCTAACGACAATGTCTCGTCGAGCCTTTCGGCCAGCATCGCCAGCTGCGAGAGATTGGAGTAGGCCATGGCCAGTTCCGGCCCCGCCAGTGTGGTCTCCAGCAACGCGACCGCCTGGGCGCCGAACAGATCGGCGGCCTCACGGTCGCCCATCAGATAGGCGAAACGCGACAGGCATCTGAGGCTGTCGCCTTCCTTCAGCGTATTGCCCAGGGCGCGCTGCAGCGCGCGCGCCTGCTGCTGAGCCTCGATGGCCTCGACGATCCGGCCGATCAGGTGGCATTCGAAGGCATAGTTCTCGTAGAGGCCGGCGCGCTCTTCCATGGGCAGGCCGTCAGCCTGTCGCAAGGCGACTTCGTAGTAGCCGGCGGCATCGCGATGCGCCCCGATGCGGGAAGCCTCCCGGGCAGCGACCGGCGCCAGTTCGCGCACCGCCTCCAGATTGTGCGCCTCGACCGCGTGGTGCACCAGGCGCGCGGTGGCAATGTCGCCTTTTTCGAGCATCGCTGTCAGGGCGCGCTGGTTGAACTCTCTTCTGTGGCTTGTCGTCAGCATCGTCTCGATGGCGCGGCGGGCGATGTCGTGCCGGAAGGCATAGCCGTCGCCCAGATCGTCCAGCAGGCCATTCGAGACGCATTCCGCAAGCTGGCCGGCACTGGCCACGCCGCAGAGGCCCTGCAGGGCCCAGGCGTCGGCCCGTCTTGGGAACACCGACACCGCGTCGAGCATCGAGCGGGCGCCAACCGACAGGCGTTCGGCGCGCGCGAGCACCGCATCGCGCACGCTGGCGGGCAGCGCTGTTTCATTTTCGGCGCTCAACAGTTCGGTGACGAAAAAGGCGTTGCCGGCCGTGGCCCGGTAGATGGCATCGCCGTCGCGGCCGGCCGCATCGGCGAGCGACAGCACCGCTGCCTCGCTCAAAAGCGGCACGTCGATGCGCGCGACGCTGCCCGACGGGATTTCGCCGAGCGCGCGTCGCACGCGCATCTGCCCCTCGCTGCGATCGGTACGCGCCGTCACCAGCAGCAGGACATGGGTGTTGGCAATGCGACGGCCGAGAAAGCGGACGAAGTCGAGCGTCGCGTCATCGGCCCAGTGCAGGTCCTCGATCACCAGCAGTGTTGCGCCCGTCCTCGCCTCGAAGACATCCAGCGCGTCGGAGAACAGCGGCAGCCGCTGTCCCTGCCGGGCGTCGACCGCCTGCGGCATCGCCCATTGCGCCTCGCGCGCAAGATCGTAGAGCGGGCCGAGCGGATCGGGGATCGACAGGTCCTCGCAAGCACTGCGGAAGATGCGCGCCTCCTGGCCGGCACCGCTGACGAAGGCATCGACAAGCACCGACTTGCCGGCACCCGCCTCACCCGACAAAGCCGCCACGTGACCACGGCCGCGCGCGGCTTCCGCGAGAAGGCTGTCCAGTTGCGCCAGCTGTGGCTGCCGTTCCAGAAGCATCGTCATTCGCTCATGGTGATCCCGGTTGCCGCCACCCACCCCAGCTCGACCGCCAGGATAGTCCGGCTCGGTATCTGCTTTGTGGCTCCAGCACTGAACGTCGTTAACATGGGGAATCGTCCCGCCAAACATAGGGAAAGGCTCCGATGCGCGTCCTTTGCGAGCGTGATCTTTGTCCAACCGCGCTCAACATCGAGCGTGAAGCAATGGAAAGGGAAGCCTCCCATGCCCCGTTACCTGATTGAACGTACATTTCCGGATGGCCTCAACGTCCCGATGAACGAAGCCGGCGCCGATGCGCTGGGCGGCGTCATCATGCGCAACGCGGAGAAAGGCGTGACCTGGGTGCAGTCGTTCGTGTCGCCCGACAAGAAGCACACCTTCTGCGTCTACGACGCGCCCTCGCCGGAGGCGATCCGCAGCACCGCCCAGATGAACTCGCTGCCGGTCGACAAGATCACGGAGGTGAGGGTTCTTGAACCCTACTTTTATCGCTGATGAAGATACGATCGCTCGAGGCGGCAATGGCGACATGCCGGCCGGTGTCGCGGCCATGGCAAACAGCGGCCGCGCGCCCTCCTTGCCCGGCCGTCTATGGCGGATCGCGGTGGAGCTGCCCGCGCAACTGCTGGGCAAGCGCCGCTTGCCACCGGAAAGCGACCATCTGAGGCACGATATCGGCTTGCCGGCGCGGCAGATGCGGCGGGACTGGCGAGACTACGACCGGTGGGATCGCTGAAGACCCCGCCGCCCGCAGTCGACGCTGTGAGGTGGCCGGGACGGCGGAACTGCCAATCTCCCCCTCAAAGGGGGAGATGCCCGGCAGGGCAGAGGGGGCGCTGTCGCGCCGACGCCTCTTCGTCAAAGCTGCCTCAGTTGCTGGCCGACAGCACCAGCACCGGCTTCTCGCTGTACAGCGCCGGGAACAGCTGCTTGAGGTTCGCCACCTTGGGCAGGTCGTTGTAGACGATGTAGGGATAGGTCGGGTTCAGGGTCAAAAAGTCCTGGTGGTAGTTCTCGGCCGGATAGAAGGTCTTGCCGGTTTCCAGCGTGGTGACGATCGGCTTGGGGAACACCTTGGCCTGGTCGAGCTGGGCGATGTAGCTCTGCGCAATCTTCTTTTGCGCATCGTTTTCGGCAAAGATCGTCGAGCGGTACTGCGTGCCTGAATCGGGACCCTGGAAATTCAGCTGGGTCGGGTTGTGGGCGACCGAGAAATAGACCTGCAGCAGCTGACCGTAGGTGACGACAGACGGATCATAGGTGATCTCGACGGATTCGGCATGTCCGGTGCTGCCTGAGCCGACGGTCTCGTAGACGGCGGTGTCCTTGCTGCCGCCGGTGTAGCCGGAGACCGCCTTGCTGACGCCCTTGACGTGCTGGAAGACGCCTTGCACGCCCCAGAAGCAGCCGCCGGCGAAGATCGCCTTCTCACTGCCGCCGGCTGCCTTCTCGTCGATCGACGGCGGCGGGATGACCACCGCGTCCTCGGCGGAAACCGCCGGCGTCAGCCAGAAGGCGGCGCCCACGGCGGCAAGCGCCAACGCGGCGAGCGCGCTCCTGGCAAAATTCGACTGTCGTCTGGCGACTGGTTTTCGAATGTCGGTCATGGCTGAGCTCCTGTGACGTCCATCATGTGGAGTCTATTGGATAAGAGAGGATCATGCGACGGGTGAGTTGCGGCCGAAGCCTCACTTTCACGTGCGTCCAGATCCGGTCCTGGTGTCAGGACCGAAGCCGGAAGCAGCGTCAACCCTAGTTGGCCGGGGCCATGGCATCCGTTGCCGGCTTCATCGCATCGGCGGCTGGCTTCATGGCGTTGTCCGCGGGCTTCATGGCGTTCGTGCTCATCGCGTCGGGTGCCATGGCGTCGGCCGGTTTCATCGCGTCGGTCGCCGGCTTCATGGCGTTGACGGCGGGCTTCATGGCATTGGTCGCGTCGTCGGCGCGGGCGATGCCGCCGGCAAACAGCGCCGTCGAGCACAAAGCGAGAGCCAGTGCCGGCAGCGTCAAGCGGGCCGACGATGTCATCCGGGAAAAGGTCGTCATGATGGTCTCCTTGGGGTTGGGGATGATGGCGCACCTCTTTGGGTGGGCCGGGTTGTCGCGGCGCCGCTGCTGCGGCGTTGCGCGGGTCGTTGTCTGCGCATGATCTTTTCCGGGACGATGCGCAGGGAATTTTAGTTGGTCGCGGCGGCCAGGATCGGTCCGCCGCCGGGCGACTGGACGAGCACGGCGGTGCTGAGCCCGCCTGAAGCGGCCGGCACATCGAGTGCGGTGGCATCGCCAGTCCAGTTGCCGAGCTTCTCAAGCGAATGCACGACATTGGCGTGCGGCAAGGTGCGGCCGGTGTTTTCGCCGCGCGCCACCGGCACCTCGACGACACCCTTGGCATAGTGCACCACCCAGACATCGGCCCGGCCGCCCGGCGCCGAGCCGGCGCCGATGCTGACCTTGCCGCCGACGAGCGACAGCGACGGGCCGCTGGCGCGGTCGGTGCTCGAGATCAGCTGCTGGATTTCGCCCGGCGCCGCGCCGACGACATCGGCGCGGCCATTGACCACCACTTGGGGGGTGAACGGGCCGTCATGGCCAAGGGAGGGCTCGTAGGTGACCTGGCGCTGGGTGAATTCCTGGCGGCCGAATGTGTCCTTCCAGCCGAGATAGTCCCAGTAGGTGACGTTGAAGGACAGCGCCAGCACGTCCGGCTGGTCCTTGACCTTGATCAGATTGGCGTTGGCCGGCGGGCAGGACGAGCAGCCCTGGCTGGTGAACAGTTCGACCACGGTGAGCGGCTGGGCTTGCGCCGCACCTAGCGACGTGGCGAGCGCGAGCGCGCCGAGGCTGGACACGACGAGTGACTTGCAGGAACGCGACATCGGCTGGCTCCGTGGGTGACGGCGCCCCGATGCGCCGCTCATGTCCCCACTTCGCCGCCGGCCGAGGCTTTGTTACAGCGCTCACCGGTTTGTGATCGTTGTCGTTAGCGCCTTTGCGACGCTGGAGATCGGCAAAACCGGTCGCGGCAGCCGATCTCCACCCTCGTGGGGGAGATGTCCGGCAGGACAGAGGGGGGCGCCATAGAGCACCAACATAGGCGCGATCGACGGTGGCGCCGCGCGACAGTGTGCAATGATGGTCAGATCGCTCTGAGAAAAGTGAGGGCGGACATCGCCGACAATGACAAGGTCGGCGGGACAGCGCCCCCCTCTGGCCTGCCGGMCATCTCCCCCACGTGGGGGAGATTGGCAGCTTCACTGCGTTAGCAGCGTCTCGGAGGGCCGCTTGTTGAAGTCGCACTTGCCGGTGACGGTGTAGAAGAAGTCGGCATTGGAGGCTGGTGCCGGCACCGCATTGCCGCCGTCCTCCCAGGCCTGATAGCCCGGAATGCCGCAGGGCACGATACTGAAGATGTCGACGTTCTGCCCGGTCGCGATCTCCGTCAGGCCGTTCGCGCTCACCCCATTGTAGAGCCGGTTGGAGGTGTTCGGATCGTTCGACATCAGCTTTGTCGGGTTGCCCGATGGCACGTCCATCTGCAGGTAGAGACCGCTCATCTGGCTGACATCGATCACCGCGCCGGAGCCAGTGGACGGATACATCGTATCGACACAGTAATATTTCGTGCCACTCGCATCGGTCTTGACCGACACCCCGTTCGGCGGATTGTTGCCGACGGAGCAGACCTGCTTCTGGACCATCGTGGTGACGTCCTGGCCGCCCGAATTGGTGATGGTGTTGACGGTGGTGGTGCCGTAGCCCTTGGGATCCTTGGTGTTGCCATAGGTATAGTTGATCGTCATCAGCGGTTTGGCCACCGTGGCACCGAATTGCGTGCCGTAGAGCGTCATCGTCTTGTTCCAGTAACCTGACACCCCGGTTACCTTGAAGGTGGTCTGCACCAGCGCCGGCGACTTGCTCACCGCCGACGCGACGGCGACCGGCACAGTGTTGATCCTGGCGATCTGCATGAAAACGGTCGGCATCGAGTAATTTGCCGTGGCCTGCGCGGTGGCGGTGCCGTCAGTGCCGACCACGAAACTGTTCAGCGTCGCGGTGGCCCCCGTCGGTGCACCATTGGCGGCGAAGGAATCCTGCAACACCACCTGGCGCTGCGCCAGCGTCGAGGTCGTCGCCATCGTGGTGATCGACAGGATGCCGGCATCGAGCGCCGACTGCATGTCCGACCTGGTCTGGACCGCCGAGGTGTAGTCGACCGAGAAGCCGATGGCGGCAATAATCGGCATCATGGCGAAGATGAGGATCGGCGTGAACGAGCCGCTCCTCGACCTGACAAACCTGCCTGCTAACCCCCGCATGTCGTGATCCTTACAAACGAATATCTCCACGGGCTAACATGGCAGTCACGAATATTGCTCTAACGCACTTGGTTAAAATTTATCGACTTTCCGCGACATCCCCCGATAAAGCCGACAAGTTCCCGCGCCCCGGCATCGGCACTGCCGCTTGCCCGCCAGCGGTACGGCGCTTGCCCGGTGGCGGTACAGCGCTTGCCGCAGCAACAAGCCCCTGCTAAAGCGCCCGCCATGAGCACGCCCCTCGACCACATCCGAAATTTCTCCATCGTCGCCCATATCGACCATGGCAAATCCACGCTTGCCGACAGGCTGATCCAGCTGACCGGCGGGCTGGAGCTGCGCGACATGAAGGAACAGGTGCTGGACTCGATGGACATCGAGCGCGAGCGCGGCATCACCATCAAGGCGCAGACCGTGCGGCTGAAATACCATGCCAACAATGGCGAGGACTATATCCTCAACCTGATCGACACGCCCGGTCATGTCGACTTCGCCTATGA
>NZ_JBFULQ010000060.1:0-19509 GCF_054049815.1 Mesorhizobium sp. P5_C1
AAATACTTGTGTGAGCAAGCGATAAAGGTTGACAAAGCCGCCCGGATTTCACCCTTTTTTGGCGATTTCCTCCAGCATTTCAACCCTGTCGTTGAGCTGTATGGATCTGCCCGCTCCGGTTGATTGGAAAAAACCCCGGCTTGGAGAATGAGAAAAGCTCAGATCTTTCTTAAAACGTGCGCAAAACTCGAAAATCTATAATTTACTATACGTATTTGGCCCCTTTACGCATGGAATGAATTAAAATTATTGGGTTTTGCGCGATGCAGCATGATCGCCGGCTTTTTCGTGGGTTGCCCGCACGGTTCGCTCCTCCCAAAGCCCAACGGGAAGCCGCAAGCAAAGCCCTTCACCCTGCAGAGCGGGCTTGCGCATAGGGAAAGATCAGCTCACCGGAGGCGAAGTCTGGTGGCGACACCACGATCTGCCTCGATCCGTTGCGGAACTGGCTAGCCTCATGGCCGGAGATGCCTTGGAACTGAACCTGCAGGACGCGTGGCCGCGCCCATTCGCCGTTCACCCCGAACCGGACGGCGCCCATGACGGTGTCGAAGATCGCTTCGCGCGTGTATGCCGACAGGGCGGTGTCGTCGAAGCCGCCGGTCGCCTCGATTGCCTGGGCAACCACCTGCATCTGCGCAAAGGCGAGCGGCGCCATATAGTGCCCCAAGAGGTCGACGCCGGCATCGCCGGCTCGCGCCTGGTAAGTGTCCAGAAACTCCTGAACGCCGGGGAACATCATCCTGGAGACGGGGACCCAATATTCGTAGTTGACGAAGCCATTGAGCAGCAGGCCGAGCGCCGTCTTCACCGCTGTGTTCTGCGGCCCGATCATGCCGGCGCCAACCATCTTCGGGCGGAACCGGTGCGCATGGATGGCGCGCACCAAGTCGATCGAATCCTGAAGGTATGAACACAGAAACAAGAGGTCGCAGCCACTCTTGGCGACGGCATCAAGGACCGGCTTAAAGTCGGTTGTCGTCAGCGGATAAGTGGCCTCATGAACGATGCTGAAGTCGTATTTGTCGGCGTTTGCCTTGGCGCCGAGAATGGGATTCCTGGAAAATTCCGCGTCGGCGGATAAGAGCGCCACCGTCGCGGGCCGAGGCCTCTGCTGCGCGGCGAGCGCGAAAAAGCCTTCGGTCAGTGCCGCGTTCGGATCCGGCCCGGTCGGGATCATGGCGAAATAGTTGGGATAGGCGAGCGCGTTGACGCCGAGGCCCATCAGGCCGACGAAGAAGCGCTGTCGTTCGATGATCAGCGGCATTGCCGGCAAAACCGTGTTGGTGCCGTAGCCGCCGATGACCAGGTCGACCTTGTCGTCGTCCATCATCCGCTTGTAGAGGCCAGGCACGAGCGAGGCGTCACCATGGTCATCGTGGCAGACGAGTTCGACAGGGCGGCCGAGCAAGCCGCCCCGTCGGTTGGTGTCTTCCCGCCAGATGTCATGCGCGAGCTGCGCCGACCGGCTGTTGCCCGCGAGCGGGCCGGTCAGCGACAGGCAGTAGCCGATGCGGATGGGCGCGGCGGACATGGCTAGCCTCTCTCGAAGTACGGGCCTCTTGACGTGCGGGCCTGTTCAGGCGCCGGCTTTGGCGCGGGTGGCGAGCAGCTGCATTTCCCAGGCGAAGGCGACGCCACTGGCACCGCCATGTTCGGCTACGACGCCGGCGACACCGGCGGCCGTGTCTTCGCGGGCCCAGTCGCGCTGCCATTCGCCCAGCACCGCCATCCAGGTGATCGGCACTGCGCCTGCGGCGACCATGCGGCGCACGGCCATGTCATGCGCCTCCAGCGAGACGCCGCCTGAAGCATCAGTGACGATGAACACGTCATAGCCTTCGGCCAGCGCCTGGATCGCCGGCATCGCCAGGCAAATCTCGGTGTAGAGCGCGGCGAGCACGAGCTGCTTGCGTCCGCTCTTCTTCACGATGTCGGTGACTTTGGGGTCTTGCCAGGTGTTGATAAAGGTGCGGTCGATCGGTTTCTGCTCCGGAAAGACATCCTGCAGCCCCTTGATGATGTAGCCGCCGCGCTCCTCGAGCACGGTCGTCAGGATCGTCGGTACATTGAAGACCTTGGCCGTCTTGGCCAGGCCAACGACGTTATTGACGACCATCGTCGGTTCGTGGCTGTTGAGATTGGTGAACTGATACGGTTGATGGTCGATCAGCACCAGGATGCTGTCTTCGGGGCGAAGCAGGGCTTCGAGGCCGGTTTTGGGCATGGGAAACTCCTTGGATCTGCGGGCGACTGGTTAAAGCGCGTCGTGTTGAAACGGCTTCAGTCGACGCGCTTTAAGTTTCTGTTTTTTGTGCATGTCGTTGTCCCAAACCGCTGCGCACTTTTGGGCGACATGCATCAGGCGCCGGCGGGATCGAGAAAAACGTAAAGGGAATGGATGAGGTCGCCCTGGAAATGCGCGACATCAGTGCCGGTCACGGCGACGGGACCGTTGGGCGGGCCGGATTGCCAGCGCAGCCGCCCGATGCCGTGGTGACCGACGGCAGGGCCGGTCGCCGTGAAGACGAAGTCTGCCGGCAGGCTCGACAGCAGCGCTTCCACCGCCTGATTGATGGCGATATGGCCCGTTGCCGCCGCATGCGGTTCATATAGCACCGCGTCGTCGGCATAGATTATTGCAATGGCGCTCATCCGGCGGACGGCATCGCGCTCGCCGAACACGCGGGCAAGGTTAGCCTGCATCAGGGCATCATAGTTGATCGGTTCTGCGGTCATCTTCCACCTTCCGGATCAGGAGTTCCGGGGAGGCGGATGTCGCAAAGTGCTCAATCCGATGTCTCGCCTGCCCGGTCGAGGGACTATTGCTCCATCATGGGGCGCAACGCACTGTTCGATCCTGCTATTTCCAGCCTCAATCCGCTGTCACCTTGCGATCGGCCGCTGTCACGTTGCGATCAGCTTTTGCGGTCGCGCCGCCACGTCGCCGGGGTCGCGCCGATGAGCTTGCGGAACGTGCGTCCAAAATGCACGGCATCGGCAAAGCCGGTGGCCTCGGCCACCTGGTCGAGCGTGGCGCGGCTGTCGATGAGCAGTGCCTGCGCGCGCCGGATGCGGGCGTCGAGTTGCCAGCGATACGGCGCCATGCCGGTCGAGGCCTTGAACGCCCGACTGAAGTGCGATTGCGACAGGCCGGCCAGTGCCGCCAGCCGCACGAGGTCGACACGCTCGGGCAGGTGCGCATCGAGATGGTCGATGACACGCCGAAGCTGCCAGGGCGCCAGGCCCTTGGCGTCGGCGCCGGGCTCCAGCGGATCCACGAACAGTCGCGCCATGATCGCCACGGTCAGCCCATCGCCGTAGAGCTGCGCCGACGGATCGGTGTCGTTCACCACCTCGGCGAGCAGCTTGACCAGGATCCAGATGCGGTCATCGGCAAAACGCAGCCGCGGCGTCGAGACCGCTTTGCGATCGAACCGGGTAGCCAGCCTTTCGTCCATGGCGGCAAAATCGAACATCAGCGTGGCGTCTCGAACGAAGCGGACGTCGGCGCTATAGCCCCACATCTCCATGCCGGCAGGGGCGAAGTCCATGTGCCTGGGCCTGTAGCCGGCGGGGCAAGGCTGGTTCTCGCCCAGCCGTGGTTCACACGGGCTGCCGACCTCTTCCAGCAGGGCAATCAGGCGGGTCTCCGTCTGATGGGGAAACTGGTGAGCCACCCTGCCGGAGCCGCGCCATTCATTGACGTCGAGAGAAACGCCGTTCCAGGCCCGCCGCGCTGTCGACAGGCTGAGCACATTTTCGGGCAGAGGTGCGACGGCTTCGACGCGGGCGAGCACGGATCAAATCCTCCTGATGTCTAGAAGACCAGCCCTATGTAAGCGATGGAGCCTAAACCATAAGCGCCGTTGCGGCGAACACAGCGTCACCTGGTTCCATGGGCCGGCATCGGGCAACCGGCCCTTCCTCAACGCCGGCGACCGCGGCTGGCATCGAGGCTGGCGACATCAGTGACCGGTTGGCGGTTGCCGGCGCCTTGCCCCATCAAGACGTCGGCGCTGTCTCACGACAGGCCGGCCGGTTCGGCCTATCGCGATGCCGCCAGGCGGGTTTGGTCCGGCGGCATGGAGGATGAGCCAAAGTGACATCGACGCCGGTTGCCCATCGCGAAGCGGCGCCCTTGCCGATCGCCGCGCTGATGGGCGCCATGGTGTCGATCCAGATCGGCGCCACCTTCGCCAAGGGCCTGTTCCCGCTGATCGGCGCGCAGGGCACGACGACGCTCAGGCTGGTCGTCGGCGCGCTGATGCTGATCGCCGTGCTGCGGCCGTGGCAGATGCGACCGTCGCGCGCCACCATGCCATGGCTGATCGCTTATGGCGTGACGCTGTGCGCGCTCAACCTTCTGTTTTACGCCGCGCTCGCCACCATTCCGCTCGGCATAGCGGTGGCGCTGGAGTTCTCCGGCCCGCTGCTGGTGGCGACGTTGACCTCGCGGCGTGCCAGCGACTTTGCCTGGATCGGGCTAGCGGTGGCCGGCATCTTGCTGTTGTCGCCTTTCGTCCATTCGCTGCAACCGCTTGATCCGACCGGGGTGATGCTGGCGCTGGCGGCCGGCGGCTTCTGGGCGCTCTACATCGTGCTCGCCCAGAAGGCGGGTGCTGAACTCGGCTCGCGCACCACAGCCTATGGCATGGCGATCGCAGCCGTGCTGGTGCTGCCCTTCGGCGTGGCACAGGCGGGAACCGCGCTGCTCGAACCGTCAATCCTGACCAGCGCGCTGCTCGTCGGGCTGTTCTCCAGTGCGCTGCCCTTCTGGCTGGAGATGGTGGCGCTGACCAGGATGCCGGCCCGCATCTACGGCACGCTGACCTGCCTCGAGCCCGGGCTGGGCGCGCTGGCCGGCTTCCTGTTCCTGCACGAAAGCCTGACGGCGCCGCAACTGGCCGGCATCGCCGCGGTGATTGCCGCCGCCTTCGGCACCGCGCTGACGTCGCGGCCGCCGGTTCCGTCGCCGGAATAGCTCCCCACAAGGGAGATTGTGCGCTCAGCCGCGTTCGCATTCGCCGACGTCGCTCTCCTCTTGGACTTCGCAAAATACAACCCATATTGAATCCACGGAGCTTTGAGCGTGACCTTCGCGCGGGTGGCCCTTTTTGCCGCGGCCTTCGTCGCCGCAGCTGTCTTTTCTCCCTTCTCTTCGGCCGGGAGCGAGAAGGTTGCGCTGAGCGTCGCAATCGACGGCGCCATCGGGCCGGCAAGCACCAGGCAACTCGAGGAAGCGCTTGATGTAGCCGCCAAGCGGGGCGCCGAAGTCCTCATCCTTCAGATCGATACACCCGGCGGGCTCGTCACCTCGATGCGCGAGATGATCGCCGATATCCTCGCTTCACCGGTGCCCGTCATCGGCTATGTCGCGCCGGCCGGTGGCCATGCCGCCAGCGCCGGCACCTATATCCTCTATGCCACCCACGTCGCGGCGATGGCGCCCGGCACCAATCTGGGCGCCGCGACGCCGGTCGAGATGGGCGGGCTGCCGTCGCTTCCGGGCGGCGACAAGGACAATAGCGACCAGAACGACAAAGGCGACCAGAAGGACGCCACCGGGCGGCCGGCAGGCGACGCGATGATGGCCAAGGTGACCAATGATGCCGTCGCCCTTATCCGCTCGCTGGCGGAACTGCGCGGGCGCAATGGCGATTGGGGCGAGAAAGCCGTGCGCGAAGCTGCGAGCCTTTCGGCGAGCGCGGCGCTGCAGGAACATGTCATCGACTTCGTCGCCCACGACACCACCGAGTTGTTGCAACTGGCCGATGGGCGGACCGTCGATGTAGCGGGCAGGAAAGTGGTTCTGGCGACCAAGGGGCTGCGGGTCGAGACGCTGGAACCCGGCTGGTTCATCCAGCTTCTCTCCGTCATCACCGATCCGAACGTCGCCATCATCCTGATGCTGGTCGGCGTCTACGCCATCATCTTTGAGTTCACCAGCCCCGGCGCGGTGGCGCCCGGCGTCATCGGGACCATCTGCCTCGTGCTTGGGCTCTATGCACTCAATCTCCTGCCGATCAATTATGCCGGCCTCGCCCTGATGCTGCTCGGCGTCGCCTTCCTCGTCGTCGAGGCCTTCAACCCCACCGTGGTGCTTGGACTCGGCGGCGTGGCCGCCTTTCTGCTTGGCGCCACCGTGCTGCTCAAGACCCAAGGTCCGGGCTTCGCCGTGTCATGGGCCGTCATCGGTCCCGCTGCCGCGCTGACGCTTGGGCTGGCGCTGCTGACGGGCACCTATGTCTGGGCGGCGCGCAAGAGCCTGCCCCGTGTCGGCGGTGAGGCCATGCGCGGACTGCCGGCCCAGATTCTCGACTGGGAGGGCGGCGAGGGCCATGTACTGGCCCAGGGCGAGCGCTGGCGGGCGAAGGCCGACGAACCCATCGCACCCGGCGACAGCGTCGAGGTCACCGATGTCAGCGGCCTCGTACTGACCGTGCAGCGGCGCGACGCCGGAAGTAATGGAGCGAGAAAATGAGCATCGGTTACGTGGCCTATCTGTTGCTTGCGCTGGTCGTGGTCATGTTCCTGTCCGCGGCCATTCGCATCCTCAGGGAATATCAGCGCGGCGTGGTCTTCACGCTCGGCCGCTTCACCGGGGTCAAGGGTCCCGGTCTCATCATCCTCGTCCCCTTCATCCAGCAGATGGTCAAGGTCGATCTGCGGGTGGTGGTGCAGGATGTGCCGCCGCAGGACGTGATTTCGCGCGATAACGTCTCTGTGAAGGTCAACGCGGTGCTCTATTTCCGCATCGTCGACGCCGAACGGGCGATCATCCAGGTCGAGGACTTCATGGCCGCCACCAATCAATTGGCGCAGACCACGCTGCGCTCGGTGCTCGGCAAGCACGAGCTCGACGAAATGCTGGCCGAGCGCGACAAGCTCAACAGCGATATCCAGGAGATCCTCGACCAGCGCACCGACGCCTGGGGCATCAAGGTCTCCAATGTCGAGATCAAGCATGTCGACCTGAACGAGAGCATGATCCGCGCCATCGCCAAGCAGGCCGAGGCAGAGCGGCTGCGCCGCGCCAAGGTGATCAACGCCGATGGCGAGCAGCAGGCGGCGGCCAAGCTGGTCGAGGCGGGCAAGATGCTGGCCGCCGAGCCGCAAGCCATGCAACTGCGCTATTTCGAGGCCCTGCACGACATCGCCGGCGAGCGCTCGTCCACGGTTGTGTTCCCGCTGCCGGTCGATCTGCTCAGCCAGTTCATGAAGCAGCAGGGGAAGTAGGGAGGAGCGTGTGATCTTCCCCTTTTGTGGGAGACCGGCGGCCTCACCGCAGCCAGGGCGGATCCGGCGCGAAGCGCTTGCCGATCCAGTCGGTGAAGGCGCGGGTCTTGGCGGCTTGTCCCTTGGCTGACGGCGTGACGACATAGACCGCGCCCTCGTCGGCCAGCGTCCAGTCCTCCAGGATCGGCACCAGCCGGCCGTCGGCGAGCTCGCGGCCGACCAGCCAGTCGGTGCTCATCATCAGGCCGACGCCTTGCACGGCGGCCTGGACCAGCACCTCGGCATCGTCGGAGACCAACGGCCCGGAAACCTCGACGCGCACGTGCCGGCCCTCGCGGTCGGTCATTTCCCAGGCCGGAAAGGTCTGGAAGCCGCTGAAGCCGAGACAGGAATGTTCGAGCAGCGCCTGCGGTGTCTCCGGCCTGCCCCTTCGGGCGAGATACGAGGGGGCGGCGCAGAGCAGCCGGCGCCGCGTCGCCACCTTGCGCGCCACCAGGCGCGAATCCTCCAGCGCGCCGAGCCGCACGGCGACGTCGAAATTCTCGGCGACCAGATCGACGAAGCGGTTGGAGAATTCCGCCTCGATGCGGACATCGGGAAATTCGGCAAGGAATTGAGGCAGCAGCGTCCCGATCCACATGCGCCCGAACGTGCCGGGCAGCGCCAGCCTGAGCAGGCCGCGCGGGCGGCCGCCTGCATGTGCCGACGCGGCGGCCTCGGCCTCGTCGACAGCGGCGAGGATGGCGCGCACGCGCACCAGGAATTCGGCACCCGCTTCGGTCAGCGACACGCTGCGCGTCGTGCGATGGAGCAGCCTGACACCCAGCCGCTCCTCCAGTGATTGCAGCCGCCGCGACAGGATGGTCGCGTCACGCCCGACACGCGCCGCCGCCCTGGTGAAAGAGCGCGCTTCGGCGATGGCCGCGAAGGCCGCCATTTCGGCAAGGGCCACTGGTTCTTGGGATTGCTGCATGATTTGCAGTACTCAAATGCAAAAGCCAATGATTATCCAGAGATAACGCAGCAGCTAGGTTCACTCAACCCATCAATCGACGCACCGGAGTGAAACCATGAAAGCCATCGAACTGAGCCAACCCAGGCTGGACGCCTTCCGAGCCGCCACCCTGGCCACCCCCGAACCGCAGCGCGGCGAGGTGCTGATCCGCCAGCGTGCGGCGAGCCTCAATTTCGTCGATGTCGCGGTGGCGAGCGGCAATTATCCCGGACCGAGCTTTCCGCTCATCCCCGTCGCCGACGGCGCCGGCGAGATTGTCGCGCTTGGCGAGGGGGTTTCGAGACTGGCCGTCGGCGATCGCGTCATCGCCCACGCCAAGCCGCGCTGGATCGGTGGCCGGCCGCGCCCTTACGAGATGACTCAGATGCGCGGCATCTCGCTGCCGGGGTCGCTGGCCGAATATGTCGCGCTGCCGGCCAATTCGGTCGTGCCGGTGCCGGCGCATCTCTCCTTCGAGGCGGCCTCGACGCTGCCAATCGCCGGCACCACTGCCTGGAACGCCATCCGCGCCGCCGATGTCGGGCCGGGCTCGGTCGTCGTGCTGCTCGGCACCGGCGGGGTCTCGATCTTCACCTTGCAGCTGGCGAAAGCCGCCGGCGCCACGGTCATCATCACCTCGTCGTCGGACGAGAAGCTGGAGCGGGCGAAAGCACTCGGCGCCGATCATCTCATCAACTACCGCGCGATGCCCGACTGGGACGGCAAGGTGCTGGAGCTGACCGGAGGCCTCGGCGCCGACCTCGTCGTCGAGACCGGCGGCACCGCCACCTTCACCCGCGCCATCAACGCCACCGCGCCCGGTGGCACACTGTTCACCATCGGCTTCGTCACCGGCGCCGAGGCTACGGTCAATCTGCTGCCGATCATCATCAAGGCGCTGAGGGTGGTCGGCAACAACACCGGATCTGTGTCCGACCTTCACGACGCCGCCCGCGCCATCGGTGCAGCTGGAATCGAGCCAGTCGTCGACAAGATGTTTTCGCCCAACCAAGCGGCCGAAGCCTACGCCCACATGGCCGCCGGCGGCCTGCACTTCGGCAAACTGGTGTTCGGGTTGGAGTGGTGATCGGCGAAGATGGCGGAGCTGCCACTCTCTCCCCTACAGGGGCGATGCCCGGCCGGGCAGAGGGGGTGGGAAGGATCGCCAAACTTCGCGGTTACCACCTTCAACCGGAAATCACTGGACGGCGCGATTGTGATTGGGTTGAGATGCCGGCGGGACAGTACCCCCCCTCTGGCCTGCCGACCATCTTCCCCGCAAGGGGGGAGATCGCAGCTTCGTCGCCGTCGCCCCCTAAATCAGCTTCTCCAGCGTGATCGGCAGGTCGCGCACGCGTTTTCCAGTGGCGTGGAAGACCGCGTTGGCGATCGCGGGTGCCACGCCGACGATGGCGAGCTCGCCGACACCCTTGCCGCCGAGCACCGAGGAGTGCAGGTCGGGAATGCCGACCGAGATCACTTCGATGTCTGGAATGTCGGCGTTGGTCGGCACCAGATAGTCGGCAAGGTTGTTGTTGACGATGCGGCCATGGCGGCGGTCGACGATGCCTTCCTCGAGCAGCGCCTGGCCGATGCCCATGATGATGCCGCCCTTCCATTGGCTTTCGGCGAGTTTGGGGTTGTAGAGCCGGCCCGAATCCAGCGCCGATACCACGCGCGACACGCGCACCGTGCCGAAATCCTCGTCGACACGCACCTCGATGAAATGCGCGCACCAGCTGTGGCGGGAATAGTCGCCCTCCGTATGCGGCAGCGCCATGGCGATGGTGGTGTAGTTCTTGTAGCGATCCTGCGCCGTCGAATTGGCCGGCATGGTGTCGCCGGTGGCCTCGATGTGGTCGCGGCCGACGCTGCCGAGCAGTTCGGCGATGGAGAGATCAGGGCCGTCGCCGCGCGGCGATGAGATACGGCCGTTGGCGACCACCAGCGTGTTGGCCTGCAGCGCGTGGAATGGCGAGCGCGGATCGCTGATCGCCAGCCCCACCAGCTGATCGAGCGCCGAGGTCGCCGCCTTGTAGACGGCGCCGGTCATCACGCCGGCCAACCGCGATCCGCCGGCGACGCCGGCGCGGGGGAAGCGCGAGTCGCCCAGCTTCACGACGACATTGTCGGCCGGCACGCCGACCGTCTCGGCGGCGGTCTGCGCCAGGATCGTGTAGGTGCCCTGGCCCATGTCGATCGAGGAGCTTTCGACCTCGACCGAGCCATTGGCGAGAATGCGCACGATCGCCTCGCCATAGGCGCGCCGCACCGGATATG
This sequence comes from Mesorhizobium sp. P5_C1, assembly GCF_054049815.1. Taxonomy (NCBI): domain Bacteria; kingdom Pseudomonadati; phylum Pseudomonadota; class Alphaproteobacteria; order Hyphomicrobiales; family Phyllobacteriaceae; genus Mesorhizobium; species Mesorhizobium sp. P5_C1. The sequence continues at coordinate 10,514 of NZ_JBFULQ010000060.1, forward strand.
TGCCGGCGGCGACACCCCAGCCGATCAGCTGGTTGCCGTCGCGCATCGAGCGCGGCTGTGGTGTCCGCCTTGCCCAGCCAAAGCGTTCTGAGCCCGCAGCAAAAGCCTCGCGCAACTGCCTGGTAGACCAGGCTTTTTTGGCGTGTGGGTCCTGCTCGGCATAGTTTCTCAGGCGGATCTCCAGCGGATCGATGCCGACCTCATAAGCGAGTTCGTCGATGGCGCTCTCAATGCCGAAGGCCGAGGGGTTTTCGCCCGGCGCGCGCATGGCGCCCGGCACCACCGAATTCACCCGCACGACATTCTGCTTCGAGGAGGAATTCGGCGTCGCGTACATGATCGAGGTGACCGATCCGAGCGGCTCGACCCACATGCCGTCCATCGACGTCTCGTTGATGCCACGATGCACGATCGACTGGATTATTCCTCCCGTATCTGCGCCGATCGTCACCGTCTGGCGTGTCGCCGCGCGCCCGCCGTAGCCGGTGAATGTCTGCGGCCGCGTCATCACCAGCCTCACCGGCCGGCCGAGCATCTTGGCGGCACTTGCCGCCACCGCGCCATGGCTGAGCGCCAGCGCCTTGGAGCCGAAGCCGCCACCGATATAGGGCGAGACGAGCCGCACATTCTCGAACGGCACGTCGAACCATTCGGCATAGGTGCGCGCCATGCCGTCCAGCCACTGGCTCGGCTCCCATACGGTGAGCTTGTCGCCTTCCCACTGGGCGATCAGGCCATGAGGCTCCATCGGCGCCTGGTATTCGCGCGGCGTGTTGTAGGCGGCGCAGATGCGGACCGGAGCCGAGGCGAAAGCGGCCTGAGCGTCGCCCCATTCCTTGGTCATGGCGTCGATCGGGATGCCGTCACCGGCCTTGGCGTCGCTGAGGTCGACGATGGATGGGGTCTCGTCATAGCTGACCTTGACCAGTGCCGCGGCCGCAACTGCCTGCTCGAAAGTTTCCGCGACGACTGCCGCGACATGCTGGCCTGAGAAGGTGATGTCGCGCGCCAACGGGCAATAGGGCTTGTCGGGCGGCGGTGTACCGAACCAGTCAGAGGCAGTCCTGAGGCTGATGATGGTGTCCGGCGTCAATACCTTGAGCACGCCGGGCGCTGCCTCGGCCTCGGCGGTATCGATTGAGCGCACCTTGCCTGATGCAATCGTGCTTTCGACCAGCACGGCGTAGGCGAGGCCTTCGAGCTGCTGTTCGACGGCATATTTCGCGGAGCCGGTGATCTTGGCCGGGCCGTCGACGCGCGACAGCCGGCCGCCAACGGCGTCGGCGCCGCCATCGGACGCATCACCATGTCTCATGTTGTGAACGGTCATGCGGTTTCTCCCATTTTCAGGATGGCGCGGGCGACGACGCGCGGCGCCAGTTCGATCTTGTAGTGGTTGGCGCCATTGTCGACGGCGCCTTCGACGGCGAGCAGGCTGGCGGCGCGGACGGCGTCCGGCTCCAGCACCTTGCCTTTCAGCGCCTCTTCCACGGCCCGCGCCCGCCACGGTTTGGTCGCGACGCCGCCCAGCGCCACACGCAAATCCCGGATGGTGCGCCCGTCAGCCTCGAACTCGATGCCGACGGCAGCACTTGCCGCGGCGAATTCATAGGATTGGCGGTCGCGGATCTTCAGATAGGTCGAACGCCGGGCCGCTGCGGAGTCGGGGATATCGATCGCGGTGATCATCTCGCCCCGTTCGATCGCGTGTTCCCTGTCGGGCGTGGCGCCGGGCAACAGAAAGAAATCGTCCACCGAAACCCGACGCTCGCCGAGATGGACGATCGCGTCGAAGGCGACCAGCGCGGTGGCGAGGTCACCTGGATACATGGCGATGCAGGCTTCGCTGGTGCCGAGTACGGCGTGTCCCCGCGTGACTCCGCCGATAGCCGAACAGCCGCTGCCGGGTTCCCGCTTGTTGCAGGCAGGGAAATTCGAGGGATCTCGGAAATAGGGGCAACGCGTGCGCTGCATCAGATTGCCACCGATTGTCGCCATGTTGCGGATCTGCGCCGAAGCCGCCTGCCACAGGGCTTCGGAGACGGCGGGGAAGTGGCGCTTAATGTCGGCATGGTCGGCGACATGACCCATTTTGGCCAGTGCACCGATGGTGGCGCCGCTTGCGCTCACTTCGATCTTGTCCAGCCCTTTGAGATGGGTGATGTCGACCAGGCTGTCGGGCTCGGCGACACCGCATTTGGCGAGATCGATGAGCGTGGTGCCGCCGGCGAGCAGCATGGCGCCGGGCAGGGCGGCTGCCTGGCGTGCCGCCTCGAGCGAGCCGGCACGCAGATAGGAAAAATCTCTCATGACTGGACCTCCACGGCTGCCTGGCGGACAGCGGCGACAATGTGTGGATAGGCGCCGCAGCGGCAGAGATTGCCGGCCATGTATTCGCGGATTTCTTCATCCGAGCCGGCATGGCCCTCGCGGATGCAGGCGACCGCCGACATGATCTGGCCGGGCGTGCAATAGCCGCACTGGAAGGCATCCTGCTCGAGGAAGGCAGCCTGCACGGGATGCAGTTCACCCTCCCGTGCAAGCCCCTCGATGGTGGTGACGGTGCGGCCCTCGGCCTGCGCGGCCAGCGTCAGGCAGGCCAGCACGCGCTCGCCGTCGACATGAACGGTGCAGGCGCCGCACTGGCCGTGGTCGCAGCCCTTCTTGGTGCCGGTCAGGCCGAGCCGGTCGCGCAAGGCGTCGAGCAGCGTGACGCGCGGCTCGAGCTGCAGGGTGTGGCGATGGCCGTTGATGTCGAGATGGACGGGAATTGTTGTTTTGGTCATGGGCGTCTGGCTCCAGTTGCTTGACGCGAGGTCGATTGAGCTGATGTTGGGCGGGCGAGGAGAGCCGGCAGGCTTGCCCGTCTCTCCCACCTGTCCGTCCCTTCGCTTTCGGTCCGGGCATTCGTCGTTGGAAAGCCRGGCAACTGGCTTCCTGTCCGTTTTACGGATCACTCGTCATCCCAGCAGGTCCTCGATCCGGATTGGAAAGCGCCGGGGGCGCACGCCAGTTGCATGCCAGACCGCATTGGCAACGGCGCCAGCCGTGCCGGTGATGCCGATTTCGCCAACGCCCTTGATGCCGAGCGCGTTGACGTAAGGGTCGTCCTCGTGGACCAGCAGCGCCTCGACCGACGGCACGTCGGCATTCACCGGGACATGGTATTCGGCGAGGTTGGCATTCTGGATACGGCCCGAGCGCCGGTCGGTGACGGCCTCTTCATGCAGGGCGAAGGAGACGCCCCAGATCATGCCGCCATAATACTGGCTGCGCACCAGCCGCGGATTGATGACCCGCCCGGCGGCAAAGGCACCGACCAGTCGGGTGACGCGGATCTGGCCGAAATCGGGATCGACCTTCACTTCGGCGAACACAGCGCCATGCGCGTGCATGGCATAGGCCTCCCGCGAGGCCGGGTCCGGGGTTCCCGTGCCACAGCCATCGATCTCGGCGAGCCCGGCGCGGGCCAGGATCTCGCCATAGCTTTCACTGCGATTTTCGTCGTCGCGCCGGTAGAGGCGGCCGCCACGCGCCAGGACGCCCTCGTTGCCGGCGCCGAACAACGGCGAGGCTTCATGGCCGGTGGCGAGATCGGCGAGCCTGGCGATGACGGCGGCTCCGGCATTGTGGATCGCCATGCCGGCTGTCGCCGTATGGCCGGAGCCGCCGGCAATGCCTGCGTTGGGTAGGTCGGAGCTGCCGGCCCTGAAATCGACCTGGTCGATGTCGAGCCCCAGCCCGTCGGCGGCGATCTGGGCGAAGGCGGTCCAGGCGCCTTGCCCCATGTCCTGCGCGCCGGTCTCCATCAGGCCGCTGCCGTCGGCCCTCAGCACGGCACGCGCCTCAGCCTGGAACATGATCGCCGGAAAGGTTGCCGTGCCCATGCCCCAGCCGGTCAGAAAGCCATCCTTGTCCGGCATCTGGCGCGGCTGGAGCGGACGGCGCTGCCAACCGAAGCGCTCCGATGCCTGCGTGTAGCATTCGCGCAGCGCCTTGGACGAAAACGGCTTGCCAGTCATCGGCTCGACCTCGGCATAATTGCGCAGCCGAAACTCCAGCGGGTCCATGCCGCAGGCCGCGGCTGCCTCATCGATGGCGCTCTCCAGCGCGATCGAGCCGGTGGCTTCACCCGGGGCGCGCATGAACAGCGGCGTGCCCGTGTCCAGCCGCACCGCCTCGTGCGAAGTGGCGATGGCCGGGCTGGCATAGAGCGTGTGCGAGGCATCGGCGGCCGGTTCGAAGAAATCGTCGAACGTGCTCGATGCGGTCTTGGCGTGATGGTCGATCGCTGTCAGCTGGCCTTCGCTGTCCATGCCCATGCGCAAGGTCTGGCGCGTTGGCGCGCGATGGCCGACGGGCCCGTACATCTGCTCGCGCCGCAGCACCAGCTTGACGGGACGACCGACGAGACGCGCCGCCAGAATGCCGAGCACCTGCGGCCCGGAGATCATGCCCTTGGAACCGAAGCCGCCACCCAGGAAAGGGCTGCAGATGTGGATATTTTGCGGCGCGATGCCGAACAGGCCAGCGATGCGGCCCTGTGCCATGGCAAGGCCCTGGCTCGGCGTGTCGATCGACAGGCTGTCGCCATCCCAGGCGGCGACGATCGCATGCGGCTCCATGGCGTTGTGGTATTGGGCCGGCGTCTCGTAGGTCGCCTCGATCCGCGTCGCTGCCGACTTGAGACCGGCCTCGACATCGCCCTTGTGGTGCACCGCAGGACTGCCGATGCCGACACCGCCCGGCACAAAGCTTTCGGCGCCGTCGAGGCCAACGCGCGCCGGCTGCGCTTCATAGCGCGGCGACAGCAGTGCCGCCCCTTCGGTCGCCGCCTCCAGCGTCTCGGCGATCACCACGGCGATGGTCTGGTTCGGGTAGCGGATACGATCGTTCTGCAACAGGTCGAGCCGGAACATGAAGGGATTGTTCTTGGCATCCGGATCGGTGGCGAGCGGTGGCCGGTTCTCGGGCGTCATCACCTCGACCACGCCCCCGTGCGCCTTGGCCGCCCTGACATCCAGTGAAGCAACGCGGCCGCGTGCGATGCCGCTGACGGCCAGTACTGCGTAGAGCATGCCGGGCGGATGATTGTCGGCGGCGTAACGGGCGGTACCGGTGACCTTGAGAAAACCATCGCGGCGGGTCAGCGGTTGGCCGATGCTGGAGCCCTGCCGGAGATGGGCGGGTTGTTGATTGAGGCCGAGTTCAAGCGTCATGGCGCACTCCGGGAATGGAAGAAAATGGGGAGGCAGGGAGGGCTGGCAGCCGCCCAGGCGTTCCCGCTAGGGCAGACATCAGCGCCCTGACTACTATGCGGCGTGCGAGTTCGATCTTGAACGCATTGTTGCCGGAGGGACTGGCATCGGCCAATGCGGCGTCCGCCGCACGGACGAAGCTCGTCTCGTCGGCATCGGCGCCAAGCAGGACCGCTTCCGCCGAACGCGCCCGCCATGGCTTGGCCGCTACCCCGCCCAGCGCCAGCCGCGCCTGGCGGATCTTGCCGCCTTCGACGACAAGGGCAGCGGCGGCCGAGACAACAGCGAAGGCATAGGAGGTGCGTTCGCGTACCTTGAGATAGCGGGCATTGGCGGAGAAGGAGGCAGCCTCCGCCGGCAGGCGCACCCCAACGATCAGGTCGCCGGGCTCCAGTCCATTCTCCCGCTGCGGCGTCTCGCCAGGAAGCCGGTGGAATTCCTCCAGCGTCACATGGCGCCGGCCCTTTTTGCCCTCGATCTCGACCACGGCGTCGAGCGCCACCAGCGGCACGCAGAAGTCCGACGGATGCGTGGCTATGCAGGCGTCGCTCCAGCCGAGCACGGCATGCAGCCGGTTCTCGCCACCCAGCGCGTCGCAGCCCGCGCCCGGCTCGCGCTTGTTGCAGGCGCTGGCGGTGTCGTAGAAATAGCTGCAGCGCGTGCGCTGCAGCAGATTGCCGCCGACGGTGGCGGCATTGCGAAGCTGAGCCGAGGCGCCCGACAGCAAGGCCTCCGCCACCGCCGGATAGGATCTGGCGAACTCTGGATCATGAGCGAGATCAGCATTGCGCACCAGCGCGCCGATGCGCAGGCCGCCATCGGCCAGCCGCTCAATGCGGTTGAGCTCCGGCAGGCGCGAGATGTCGACGATACGCTCGGGGCTGGTGACGCCGCCCTTCATCAGGTCGAGCAGGTTGGTGCCGCCGGCGAGATAGGCCGAACCCGGCTCGGCCGCCGCCGCAATGGCGTCGGGAATGGTGGTGGGCCTGATATAATCGAAGTTCTTCACGCAGCGGTCCTCCGGTCGGCTTTGGCAAGCTGCTCCTGGGCTTCCAGGACCGCCTCGACGATGCCGCCATAGGCAGCGCAACGGCAGAGATTGCCGCTCATGCCCTCGCGGATGCGCTCGGGATCGTCGCCGGCCTGTGCCTCGGCGATCAGGCCGAGCGTGCTCATGATTTGACCCGGCGTGCAGAAACCGCATTGGAAGCCGTCATGGGCGATGAAGGCGGCCTGCACCGGATGCAGGTCTTCACCGTGGGAGACACCCTCGATGGTCAAGACCTTGGCGCCGTCATGGCTGACAGCCAGCGCCAGGCAGGAGTTGATGCGCTTGCCATCGACCAGTACCGTGCAAGCGCCGCACTGGCCGCGGTCGCAGCCCTTCTTGGTGCCGGCGAGCTCAAGCCGCTCGCGCAGCAGGTCAAGCAGTGTGACACGTGGATCGACCTCCAGTTCGTATCGGTGTCCGTTGATGGTGAGAGCGAGGGGAAGGCTGGTCATGGGCGTCTGGCTCCAATTGCTTGACGCGAATGGGAATCATCTGGTGCCTTGCTGGGGAAGAGCAAGGTTACCTTGCGGTCAGGTTGGGTAGTCTCCCCGCATGGGGGAGATAGCACTCATAGGTCTTCACCGACCTCCAGCGGGCGGGGAGGCTACTTTCAGCACGTGACATACCGGTTCGCCTTATTATATGATAAAGGTGCTCCACTAAAACGGAGGCGCCTCCGTTTATTACGTGGGGGCTGACCCGGCCGGGTTCAAGCCCCCGCCACACCGTGGAGAAAAAATTGGCCGCCGAGCCGTCCGCCATCGCTGAAGAGAAGGTCGAAGAGGCCAAGCCGCTGCGCGCCGACGCGCAGCGCAACCGTGACAGGCTGGTCGAGGTGGCGGCCGCCGTCTTTGCCGAGCGTGGCATCGACGCCTCGCTGGAAGAGATCGCGCGCCGTGCCGGCGTCGGCATAGGCACACTCTACCGGCATTTTCCGACCCGCGAGCATCTGGTCGAAGTGGTCTACCGGCGCGAGGCAGAGGCGCTGTGCGCGGCTGCCGGCGAACTCGCCGGAAAACATCCGTCCGATGTCGCGCTGGAGCAGTGGATGCAGCGCTTCGTCGACTATATCGCCACCAAGCGTGGCCTGGCGACCAGCCTGCGCATCCTGCTGACCACCAATTCGACGCTGTTTTCCGACACGTCAGGCCGCGTCTCGCAGGCCTTGCGGCAACTGGTCGAGGCGGCGGTGGCCGAGGGCACCATTCGCGGCGATGTCGACGCTTCCGACGTGCTACACGCACTGTCGGGCATCTACTCGGCACCAGACACCCCGCAATGGCGCGACCGTTCACGCCGGCTGGTCTCGCTGCTGATGGACGGTCTGCGGTTCGGGGCGGGGAAGGGGTGACTCCGTGGATAGCCTCATCTTGGTGCTGACAAGGTTCGTCAGCGGAGAAGACACCAGCCTGGCCGCCGCCAACAGCCTGGAAGTGCTGCTCGACGAGGCCTATCCGGACGACGAGCTTGTTCAAAGTGCCGTTGTAAAGCTTGCGAGCTACAGGCCCGGTGGTGGCCAGTTTCTGTTCGACACTCCGGAAATTCAACGTCGGCTGCTTCGTATTCGCGACTATCTTTCGCATCGCACCTGATAAGACCGCTCTTGCATTGCGCGGATTCGCACACCGCGCTTGCAACTGAGTGAGAGCGGTTGTTAAATTCCTCACATTTCAGGTGACCGACAGGCCCAACGCATGACTGCTCGCAAAGCGCAAAGGACAGCCCGGCTGATCCATCTGCTGTCGGAACGGCGGGTTATCCATCTGAGCGAAGCAGCAACGCTGCTGGGCGTCTCGGAGATGACCGTGCGGCGTGACATCGCCACCAATCCGGGGCAGATCGCCTTTCTCGGTGGGCACATATTGGCGGCGGCCGAGATCGATACTGACGCTCCTTACGAACTGGCGACCGCGGCCGATAGCCATGCGGCGGCGAAGCGCGAAGCCTGCCTGCACGCGGTGCGGAAAATTCGGCCCGACGAGACAATCTTCATCGATTGCGGCACGACGCTGATCCATCTGATCGATCTCATTCCAGATGATTATCGAATAACGGCAATATGTTACGCCATGAATGTCGCGGAGCGCCTGACCCGCAAGGCCAATGTCACGCTCATCATGCTGGGGGGCGTCTATCATCCCGCGTCGGCGTCTTTCTCGGGCACGCATGACTTCGACATTTTGAAGAGCGTCGGCATCAACGCAGCTTTTCTGTCGGCCGCCGGTGTCGATGCCAAACGCGGCGCCACCTGCGAGCATTTCCACGAGGCGGTGGTGAAGCAGAAGGTGATGGGCCTGGCGCGCGAAAACTACCTTGTCGTCGACAGCAGCAAGATCGGCAAGCTCAAGCGCGCCTTCTTCGCGCCAATGGACGGTTTCGACGCCGTCATTACCGAACATGGGGAGGTAGGGCCGGAATCATTCCAACTGCCGCCTGACTCCGTTTGACATTTCGCCGGCCTGATGGAAAAGTCACAAAAAAAGTAAGAGAAGTCCCAAAAGACAATCTGGATCGGGGTAGGGGACGCGTCAACGGAAGGAAATGCAGGCGTCATGATCGAACAGGGTTCGATTTCGCCATCGTCCGGGACTCCCTTGCTGCGCGTCGAGGGCGTCAGCAAGCGGTTCGGCGGTGTCAATGCGCTGCGCGGCGTCAGTCTCGAAATCAAATCCGGTGAAGTGCACGCC
>NZ_JBFULQ010000061.1:0-19337 GCF_054049815.1 Mesorhizobium sp. P5_C1
AGGTCAGGTTGCCGATCGCGCGCGTCCAGTTCGGGTCGAGCTCCGAGCCCTGATATTCCTTCAGGAATTCCTCGCGGCGCACGCCGTAGCTTTCGGCGAGCCGCAGCAGCTTGCCCTCGTTCTGCACCAGGCGCTTGTTGATGTCGTAGAGCTGCTCGACCAGCGCCTCGATGCGCGCCGTGTTGAGCGACAGCGACTTCACCGCCTTGATCAGCTGGTCCTTCAGCTCCTTCAGCCGGCGGTCCTGGCTGGGCGACAGCGTGCCGGCCGCGGCCAGCCGGTTCTCGACCTGCTGGTCCTGCAGCTTGCGCAGCTTCTTGTAGGTGTCGGCGATGACGTCGAGCGTCTCCATCACCTGGGGGCGGAGTTCCGCTTCCATCGCCGCCAGCGACAGGCTGGCCTCGTCCTCGTCTTCCTCGTCGTCATCGACCAGCCCGCGCGTGTCGGCGCCGACATTGGTGACGTCGTCTTCCTCGTCGCGCGAACGGCGCGGCTTGTCCTCGACCTTGGCTTCCTCAATGCGCTCCACCACCGGCGCCTGCTTGGCCTCGGGGCCGGCATAGGTGGCTTCGAGATCGATGATCTCGCGCAGCAGGATCTTGGATTCGTTGAGCTCATCGCGCCAGATGATGATGGCCTGGAAGGTCAGCGGGCTTTCGCACAGGCCCGCGATCATCGTCTCGCGGCCGGCCTCGATGCGCTTGGCGATGGCGATTTCGCCCTCGCGCGACAAAAGCTCGACCGAGCCCATCTCGCGCAGATACATGCGCACCGGATCGTCGGTGCGGTCGGTCGGCTCTTTCTTGGTGGTGGTGGCAGCAACGGCGGTGCCGGTCTGCTCGGCCAGCTCGTTGGCGTCTTCCTCGGCATCAGCCGCAGTGTCTGCGGCCTCGGGCTCTTCGCCCTGCTCGTCGTCCTCGACCACGTTGATGCCCATGTCGGACAGCATCGCCATGGTGTCCTCGATCTGCTCTGAGGTCACTTCCTCGGAGGGCAGCACCGAATTCAGCTCGTCCATGGTGACATAGCCGCGCTTCTTGGCGGCCTTGATCATCTTCTTGACAGCATCATCGGAAAGGTCGAGCAGAGGGCCATCGGTGGCACCTTCGCGTTCGGTTTCGACCTCTTCCTTTTCCTTTGTCGCCATAGTCTTTATCTTCTCCTAGCGGCCGAACATCAAAGCCGCGTAAGCTGTCGGACCAGTCAAATCGGATGCACTCGCTTATGAGTCGCGCTTCACCGGGCCAGTAACTGCATCTCTCGTTAAGTCCAGATTAACCCTGATATCTGTGGCAGGCAGCTTGCCTGTCCAGTGACCAGTACCTCACATCGTTTATTTCCCGTCGACGCGGGTGCGGGTTAACGTTTCGAATCGTCCTGATTCCGCCATTCTGCCGGAAGGTCAAGCGCCTCTCGCATGATTCGCATGAAAAAAGCGAATCAATTACCCGACTTAGCCCCGCCAAGCGCCATTTGGACGCGCAACAGCGCTTTCACATTTCACTCTCTTGCCGAGCCCGTCCTGCCCTATCGGCCGGCAAAGGCTCTGTCTTTCTTTTGGTGGAAGCACGATCTCTGGACAAACGGTTTCCGTTTGTCCGAAAAACCGTTCCCACTTTTCGGGATCATGCTTTAAGCCCGCCCGGCCCTGCCCGAGGATACACCGAATCCTTCGATCAGCGCTTCCGTCGCTTGTACATCCTGAAATTGCGCCTGAATTTCGATCAGGTGCCGATAGTTTTCATCTGTGGGATCGGTGGCGAGCGCCGCTTCCGCCTGTTTCAGCTCCTTATGTAAGGTGCGCGCGCTGCGCTGCAAGTGCAGGGCCTGGCTGAAAGCGTCGCGGGCATCCTCGAGGGCTGCGGTTTCCAGCGCCGGCCAATGCCGCATTCGCCGGATCAGCCCGACCGCCCGCTCCCAGATCTCGGCGCAGCCGGCGCGCTCGATCATTGCCACCRCGGCCTGACGGTCGTTGGCCATGTCATGCGCCATCGCGTCGAGGATGGCGGCGTGCAGCCGCCTCAGATCGGAGTTGGCGAGATCGAGAAACTCGATATGTGCGAAATTCTCGTCGATCAGCACCGGATGGTTGACCAGCGCGACGATGATCGTCGCCTCGCGCATCGACATCCCCTCGCTGCCGCGCTTGACCAGCGCCGAGCGGCCGAGGCTCTCGGTGATCGGCGTGCGTCCGCCGCCGGCCTTGGCGAATTGTCCGCCCGGCGGCGGCGCCTTGCCTTGGCCCGGGCGCCCATCCTGGCGGCCTTGCCTTGTACCGCGCTGCGCGCCGAAGAAGCTCAGCACGCGCTCGCGCATTTCCTGTTGATAGTGATAGCGAAGGCTTTCGTCGCGGATGCGGCTGGTCAGTTCGCGCAACGTCTTTTCGAGCTCGGCCCGCCGCTCCGGCGTGTCGAAGACGCCGCCGGCCGTTTCGCGCATCCACAGAAGGTCGGCCAGCGGCCGCGCATCGGCCAGCACGGAACGGAAAGCGTCCGGCCCTTCGGCCTTGACCAGGTCGTCGGGATCCTTGCCTTCCGGCAGCAGTGCAAAGCGCGCCGAGCGCCCTGCCTGCACCGCCGGCAGCGCCATGTCGGCGGCCCGCCAGGCAGCCTTCAGGCCGGCCTTGTCACCGTCGAAGCACAACACCGGCTCGCCGGCCATGCGCCACAACAGCTCGAGCTGGTTTTCGGTGAGCGCCGTGCCCAGCGGCGCCACGACATTCTCGAAGCCGGCCTGCGCCAGCGCGATCACGTCCATATAGCCTTCGACGGCAATGACCGTGCCGCCCTTGGCAAGCGCCTTGCGGGCGCGGGCGAAATTGTAGAGCACGTTGCCCTTGTGGAAGAGCTCTGTGTCGGGCGAGTTCATGTATTTGGCCAGCGCATCCGGCGCCAGCGCGCGGCCCCCGAAAGCAATGATCTTGCCACGCGAATCCGGGATCGGGAACATGATGCGGTCGCGGAACCAGTCATAGGAGACCGGAATGTCGTCGCCATGCCGCACCAGCCCGCAGGCCTCGATATCGGCTTTGGGAACACCCCTGGCGGCGAGATGCTCCTTCAGCGCATTGCGGCTGTCGGGCGCGAAGCCGAGCCGGAACGATTGCTGCGTCGCCGGTGTCAGCCCACGATCGCGCAGATAAGCGCGGGCTTTCGCGCCCTCCGGCCCCTGTAGGCGCTCCTGGAAGAAGGCGGTCGCCATCTCCATGACGTCCGTCAGGCTGGCGCGTTCCTTTTCGCGCCGCTCCTCCTGCGCATCGCGAACCGGCATCGGCACGCCGGCCATGTCGGCGACCTTCTCGACCGCTTCGGGAAAGCTCATGCCGTCGAGTTCGGTGAGGAACTTGAAATGATCGCCCGAAACCGAGCAGCCGAAACAATGGTAGCGGCCCTTCTTGTCTTCGCAGTGGAAGGATGGGCTCTTCTCGCCATGGAACGGGCAGCAGGCCCAATAATCGCCGCGCGGCGCGTTGGTCTTCTTCCTGTCCCACGCGACGCGCTGGCCGATCACCGATGAAATCGGCACGCGGTCGCGTATCTCGTCGAGGAAGGCGGGCGGAAAGCGCATCGGGAAACTCGTTTCCCCACCATATAATCATGCCCGCGGAATCCGACGACCCCTAATGCGGACGATGCCCGGTTTCCACAGGGCAAAAAGGCGGCCGTAGCGGGTCGCCTTTCTTTCACCTCCAGCAGGATGCTGGCCCAGACGGGACTTACTGCCCGGCAAGCGCGCCGAAAATGACGCCGGAGAGGACGCCGACAAGCACATAGTCGTTGCCGACGCGGATCCACTCCTGGCCGCGGCCGGGGCGATGCAGGCCATAGCGGCCATAGTCGCGGATCGGCCGGTGCTGCCTCCAACCGGAATACTTCTGGCCATTGCGCCAATGGCTGCGCTTCACGACGATCTTCTTCTTCACGACACGCTTCCTGACGTCGACGTGCTTGCCGGGCTTTTGCCAGTCGACCTGGCTGTAGGTCGACTGCGGGGCGTTCGGCGCATTCATCGGCGCGGCCTGGCCGGCGAGCGACGTGGCGGCCAGCATCGAGAAAGCGAGAGCGGAAAGGACAATGCGTTTCATTGGAAGTCTCCTTGGTTGTCGATGCCCAAGGGATAGTGACCCACCGATGAACCGAAACTGAACACCTGCATTACAATTGCGTAATGAATTCCTTAGCTTATTTAGGAGAGTTGAACATCCTCGCAAAGATCGCAACCAAACGTGCGCGATCCGCAGCGACACAGCAGCCTCGCAATGCAACCATTTGCGCGTCCGTCCATTTTCCGACACCGCCTGTCGCGGCGCAACGGCCCTTGAAATCGACAAGATTTTATTACCCGGCTAATGTAATATCGTCATTCTGGTCACTGCTATGAACATGATTCGCACCCTCGTTTCCCCCACTGATCGCCGCGCTGATCGCATCGCGCACCCCGTTGTCCGCATGCGGAAGGCGACATGAGCGGTTCCGTCGTCCTACTGCATCTGGCCGGCGCCGTGGCGCTGATGCTGTTTGCCACCCGCATGGTGAAAACCGGCGTCGAGCGTRCCTATGGCGACGTGCTGCGCCACCGTCTGCGCGCCACCATGCGCAATCCGATCATGGCGGTGCTGGCCGGCACCGGCCTCGCCATCGCCCTGCAAAGCTCCACCGCCGTCACACTGCTGGTCGGCTCCTTCGCCGGCTCTGGCATCGTCTCGGGCGCCGCAGGGCAGCTTGCCGTGCGCGGTGCGGAAATCGGCTCGGCGCTGGTGGTCAAGCTGCTGACCTTCGATCTCACCCTGCTGGTGCCGCTCTGCCTGATCACCGGCACGGTGATGTTCATGGCCACCGAGCGGCGCGACTGGCGCCAGTCCGGCCGCATTCTGGTCGGTATCGGCCTTTTGATCCTGTCGCTGGAAATGATCGGCCAGGCATCGGAGCCGCTGCGCAACAGCCAGCTCATGCCGGTTATCATCAATTACTTCTCCAGCGATTCCATTACCGCATATCTGCTGGCGGCGCTGATCACCTGGCTGTTCCAGTCGAGTATCGCGGCGGTTCTGTTGATGGCGACGCTGGCCGGCCGTGGCCTGATCACGCCGGAACTCGGCGTCGTCCTCATCCTCGGCGTCAACCTCGGATCCTCGATCATCGCGCCGATGCTGACCCGTTCGGCCGGGCCTGCCGTGCGCGTCGTGCCGATCGGCAATCTCCTGATGCGCGGGCTTGGCTCGTTGGTCGTGCTGATCCTGTTCATGACCTTCAGGCCGCACGTCGCCTTCCTTGGCGCGACGGCGGCGGACCAGATCGTCAACGCTCACATCCTGTTCAATGTGCTGATCCTTCTCGCCGGCCTGCCGCTGGCCGGGTTCGTCTACCGCGCCTCGGAGAAGATCGTGGCACTCGGCACCAAACCGGCGCCGGCTGCCACACTCGATGTCGTCGAGCTTTCCGCGCTCAACGAGAGCGCGCTGGACGTTCCAAGCCAGGCATTGGCCAATGCCACGCGCGAGGTGGTGCGGGTCTGCGAGACCGTCGAGATCATGCTCAAGCGCATCATCGAGCTGTACGAGAGCGCCGATGCCGACAAGATCAAGGCGCTGGCGGCACTCGACGACCGCGTCGACCGCAAGCACGCGGCGATCAAGCTCTATCTGGCCAAGCTTACCAGGAACCCGCTGACCGAGGACGAGGCGCTGCGCTGCCAGGAGTTGATCGGCGCCTGCGTCAAGCTGGAGCAGGTCGGCGACATCATCGTGCGCAACATGCTGGTGCATGTGAAGAAGAAGCTCGAGCGCGGGTTGGAGTTTACTCCCGAGGGCTGGCGCGAACTGTGCGCTTTCCACGCTTCGGTGCTGGCCAATGCTCGGCTCGCCTTCAACGTGCTGGTATCACGCGATCCCGAGACCGCCCGCCAGCTGGTGCTGGAAAAGGACCAGCTGCGCGACCGCGAGAAGGAAACCAGCGCCAGCCATTTCGTGCGGCTGCGCGACGGCACCGCCAAGAGCGTCGAGACCAGCTCGATCCATCTCGACACCATCCGCGACCTGAAGCAGATCAATTCGCTTTTGGCGTCGATGGCCTATCCGGTGCTCGAAGAGCGCGGTCTCCTCACTGGATCGCGGCTTAAGGCGAGCGGAGGTTGACCCTGCCGGTCTCCCCGCGAGGGAGATCGGCCGTTCCACGCCCGCACGTTCCACTCAAGAAAACCTAAAGTGGCGACAAAGATTTCTGGATTGCCCGCAACGCCCATCCGTGGTTTGAGGCCGTTCCAGCTAGGGCCTTCCCATGTCGCTTCCGCTCATCGCCCTGTTCATTGCCGCCTTCGCTTTCGGCACCACCGAATTCGTCATCGCCGGCGTGCTGCCGCAGGTTGCGGAGGGGCTTGGCGTCTCGGTTCCATCGGCCGGCTATCTCGTCTCGGGCTATGCCTGCGGCATCGCCATCGGCGGTCCGCTGCTGGCGCTCGCCACCAAGTCGCTGCCGCGCAAGAGCTTGCTGCTCGGCCTTGCCGTCGCCTTCACCATCGGCCAGGCGGCCTGCGCTCTGGCGCCCGATTTCACCTCAATGCTGTTGCTGCGCATTGCCGTTGCGATAGCGCATGGCGCCTATTTCGGCGTCGCCATGGTCGTGGCGGTCGGTCTCGTGCGCGAGGACCAGCGCGGCATGGCGGTCGCCGTCATTCTGTCGGGGCTTACCGTCTCCAACGTGATCGGCGTGCCGGCCGGCACCGCGATCGGCAACATCTGGGGCTGGCGCGCGACCTTCTGGGTGATGGGTGCGCTGGGTGTCGCGGCAACGCTTGCCATGGCAGCCCTTTTGCCGCGCACCACCGGATATCAGGTCAAGCCCGCCGGCCTGGCGCGCGAAGTTCGCGTACTGGCGCGCCAGCAGGTCTGGACTTCGCTGATCCTAATGCTGATGCTGATGATCGGCCAGTTCGGCCTGTTCACCTACATCACGCCGACATTGCTCGAAATCACCGGCCTAGATGAAAGCCTGGTGCCGTGGGTGCTGCTGCTCAACGGCGTCGGCGCCACGCTCGGCGTCTTCCTCGGCGGCAAGCTCTCCGACTGGAAGCTGATGCCGTCGCTGATCACCATGCTAGCCCTGCAGGCGGTGACGCTGGCTGTGATCTATGCCGTCAGCCCCTACCCCTTGCCGATGGTTGTGGCGATTGTCGTCTGGGGCGGTCTCAACTTCGCCATCGGCACGCCGATCCAGACCCGTATCCTGGCCTGGACCGCCGATGCGTCCAATCTCGCTTCGTCGCTCATTCCATCCGGCTTCAATGTCGGCATCGCGCTTGCGGCATCGCTGGGCTCGGCGATGCTGAATGCTGGCTACGGCTACCGCAGCCTGCCGCTGCTTGGCGCCATCGCCATGCTGGTCGCCATTGCGGTGGCGCTCGCGTCTTATGTCTGGGAAGGACGCAGCAACGCCACGCCGCCGCTCACGGCCCCAGCCGAGTAGAGCACAAGACAAAAGCGCGTCAGCCGCGCCAGCGCAGCAGGCGCATGGCGTTGGCGGTGACCAGCACGGTGGCGCCGGTGTCGGCCAGGATCGCCGGCCACAGGCCGGTGATGCCGGCAATGGTGGTGACCAGGAACACCGCCTTCAGCCCGAGCGCCACGGTGATGTTCTGGCCGATGTTGGCCATCACCGCCCGCGACAGTCGCACCATCCGCACGACATCCATGACCCGGCCATGCAGGATCGCCGCATCGGCCGTTTCCAGCGCCACATCGGTGCCGCCGCCCATGGCGATGCCGATGTCCGCGGCGGCGAGCGCCGGTGCGTCGTTGATGCCGTCGCCAACCTTGGCCACCCTCAGCCCCCCGCGCTGCAATTCGCCGACGATGCGCAGCTTGTCCTGAGGCAAGAGCTCAGCCCGCGCCTCGATGCCGAGCGAAGCGGCGATGGCTTCGGCCGTGCGTCGGTTGTCGCCGGTCAGCATCACAGCGCGGATGCCTTCGGCCTTTAGCGCCGCAATGCCGGCCGCCGCATCCGGCCGCGGCTCGTCGCGCATGGCGATCAGCCCGGCCACCACGCCATCGGCCACCAGCACCGAGACGGTCTTGCCCTGGCCGTTGAGGCTGTCGATAGCAAGCCGCTGCGCCTCGGTCATCGCAGCACGTTCGCCCGCCGCCTGACCGGAGCCGAGGAAGACCGCGACGCCGCCGACGCTGCCCTCGACGCCCTTGCCTGAAATCGCCTTCGCGGCCAGGGCCGGCGGCACCGGCGCCTTGGCGGCCTTGGCCTTGTCCAGTATCGCCACCGCCAGGGGATGGCTGGAGCCCTGCTCAAGTGCTGCCGCCAGCGCCAGCACGGTGCGTTCGTCGAGCCCATAGGCCACGATGTCGGTAACCACCGGTTTGCCCGCGGTCAGCGTACCGGTCTTGTCGAAGGCGACGGCGGTGATCCGGCGAAAGCCTTCCAGCACGGCACCGCCCTTCATCAACAGGCCATGCCGCGCGCCGGTCGCCAGGCCCGCGGCGATCGCCGCCGGCGTCGAGATGACCAGCGCGCAGGGGCAGCCGATCAAAAGGATCGCCAGGCCTTTGTAGATCCATTCGTTCCAGTCGCCGCCGGCAACCAGCGGCGGCAGCAGCGCCACCAGCGCCCCAACCACCAGCACAGCAGGCGTATAGTACCGTGAGAAGCGATCGATGAAGCGCTCGGTCGGCGCCTTGGCTTCCTGCGCTTCCTCCACCAGCCGCACCACCCGAGCGATTGTGTTGTCCGACGCGGCAGCCGTCACCCGAACCTTGAGCACGCCGTCGGTGCTGATCGTGCCGGCGAAGACACCGTCCGAGACACCCTTGCGCTTCGGCGTGCTCTCGCCGGTCACAGGTGCTTCGTCGATAGCGCTCGCTCCCTCGACGATCTCGCCATCGGCCGGGATACGATCACCTGGCCGCACTACGATCACGTCGCCGACGGCAAGGTCTTCGGCGGGGACTTCGACCGTGCCGCCTGCACGCTCGACAATTGCCGTCTTCGGCACCAGGTCGGCAAGGCCCTGGATGCTGGCCCGTGCCCGGCCGGCAGCGACGCCTTCCAGCATTTCGCCGATCAGGAACAGCACAACCACGGCGGCGGCTTCCTCGGTGGCTCCGATCATCACCGCACCGCCGGCGGCGATGGTCATCAGCATCTCGATCGAGAACGGCGTGCCGGCCAGTGCCGCCATCAGCGCACGCCGGGCGATCGGCACCAGGCCGACCAGCAGCGCGGCCAGGAAAACCCCGCGCTCGACCGCCGGGAACAGATGGCCGATGCCGTAGGCGGCAAGAAGCGCTGCAGCACCGGCCAGCGTCAGCGCAGCGCGGCGGCTGCGCCACCACGGTTGCCCCGGCTCGGCATCGCGGTGGAGATGGGCGGAACCGACGGTCCGCTCGCCGACCGGCTCGCCGCCATGGTCGTGGCCTTCATGATCGTGATCAGCATGATCATGTGCCTTGGCCACTGAAGCGCGCCCGTCGATCTTGGCTTCCGCCCTGGCGATGGCGTAGCCAAGCCGCGTCACCTGCTGAAGCACCTTGTCTTCGAGCAGTACGCCGCCGTGGCTGACCGTCATGCTGGCGCCGGTCACCGAAACCGAGACGTCGGCGACGCCATCGAGACGGCGCACCGCCGTATCGATCTTGGCCGCGCAGGAGGCGCAGTCCATGCCGTCGATCTTGAACCGTGTCTGCCTGATACTTGGTTGCTTGAGGGGCGCCGTCATCGCTTCACCTGTCTGCCTTGCCCGCGTGGCGTGCCGCCGCGTGGGTCTTGAACCCTGATGTCGGACACTGTAATTGCTCTAGTCACTAGAGCTTCAAGAGGCAAAATCATGTTTTCGATCGGCGATCTCTCCCGCCGCACCCGGGTTAAGGTGCCGACCATCCGCTACTACGAGCAGATGGGCCTGGTTGCCGCACCCGAGCGTTCGGAAGGCAACCAGCGCCGCTATGGCCGGCAGGAGCTCGAGCGGCTGGCCTTCATCCGTCACGCCCGCGACCTCGGCTTCGCCGTCGAGGATATCCGCTCGCTCATCGAATTGAGCGGCCACCCCGAGCAGCCATGCGGCCATGCCGACCGGATCGCCGGGGAGCAACTGATCTCGGTGCGGGAAAAGATTGCCCAGCTGCAGCGGCTGGAGGCCGAACTCGAACGCATCGCGTCTTGCTGCCACGGCAATACGGTCGGCGACTGCTACGTCATCCGCGCCTTGTCCGACCACGCGCTGTGCGCCGACGAGCACGGGTGAGGAGGGCTCGCGCGCCCGCTACAGCTCGATCCGGAACCGCAGGCTTTCCGCTCCGCCATAGGCGGCATCCTCGAAGAAACGCTCGACCAGCTTGCCGCCATTGGTCAGGATCACCTTGTGCGACGCCGGATTGCCCGGCTTGGTGGTGATCTCGACATAAGGCAAGCCGACCGCCCTCGCCTCGTCCAGCATCAGCCGCAGCGCCTCGGTGGCGTAGCCACGCCGTCGCTTCCACGGCACCACCGCATAGCCGATATGGCCGAGCACATGCGGCGGTAGCGCAGCCGTACCTGGCTGCCAGCGAAAGCCGATCGAACCTGAAGCTTCGCCGTCCCAGATCCAGCGCCGAAAGCCCGGCAGGCGCGGCACCTTTCTGCCGTCGGGCAAGGTTATAGGGCCGCCCTTGGCCAGGGGGTCATCGAGGTCGGCGAGAAAGGCCACCGGATCCTTTTCGATGGCCGCAAGCTGCTCGCGCGTCGCTCGCTCGAGCCGCACATTGTCCGGCGACCAGCCGCGCTCGAGCGCCGCCTTGTAGGATGGCAAATGTTCAAGCGCGGGTTTGACGAGTTCGACCATGGTGCACCGGCGGAAGAGCTGCGCCTGTAAAATAGCAGCATTGCCTGGGAAGGCACGGTCCACCAGGGCGCACCCTCTTGCGACAAGGCCGCATTCCCATCGCTGGAAACGCGGCCCTGGTCTTATCCCTTGGGAGGAACCGACGCTCTGGCGCAACCATTCCCAGGCCGCGCCAGTGCCTTTTGCCGAGCTCAGGCGATATCAAAACGGTCGGCGTTCATCACCTTGGTCCATGCCACCACGAAATCCCTGGCGAATTTCGCCTTGGCGTCTGCGGTCGCATAAACTTCGGCCAGCGCGCGCAGCTGCGAATGCGAGCCGAAGATGAGGTCGGCACGGGTGCCGGTCCACTTGACTTCACCGGTCTTGCGGTCGCGGCCTTCGAACACGTCCTTGGCGTCCGAGGTCGCCTTCCACTCCGTGCCCATGTCGAGCAGGTTGACGAAGAAGTCGTTGCTCAGCGTTTCCGGCAGCTTGGTGAAGACACCGTGCTTCGACTGCCCGGCATTGGCGCCGAGAACGCGCAGGCCGCCGACGAGAACCGTCATCTCCGGCGCCGTCAGCGTCAGCAGTTGCGCGCGGTCGACCAGCGCCTCCTCGACGGTCAGCCGTTGCTTGCCGCTGACATAGTTGCGGAAACCGTCAACGGTCGGTTCCAGCGGTGCGAAGGAGTGGATGTCCGTCTGCTCCTGCGAGGCATCCATGCGGCCCGGCCAGAAGGGAACGTCGACGCTGTGGCCAGCGTCCTTCGCAGCCTTCTCGACGGCGGCACCGCCGCCGAGAACGATCAGGTCGGCAAGCGAGACCTTCTTGCTGCCGGTCTGCGAAGCGTTGAACGCTTTGCGGATCGCTTCGAGCTTGTCGAGCACCTTGGCGAGTTCCGCCGGCTGGTTGACGGCCCAGTCCTTCTGCGGCGCAAGGCGGATGCGCGCGCCATTGGCGCCGCCGCGCTTGTCGGAGCCACGGAAGGTCGAGGCCGACGCCCACGCCGCCGACACCAGCTGCGACACCGACAGGCCGGACGCCAGGATCTCGGCCTTCAGTGCTGCAGCGTCCTCTTCGTCGATCAGCACATGATCGACCGCCGGAATGACGTCCTGCCAGGGCAGTTCCTCTTTTGGAACCAACGGGCCGAGATAACGAACCAGCGGGCCCATGTCGCGGTGGGTCAGCTTGTACCAGGCGCGCGCAAATGCGTCGGCGAACTGAGCCGGGTTCTCATGGAAGCGCCGCGAGATCGTCTCGTAGGAAGGATCGAACCGCAAAGCGAGGTCGGTGGTCAGCATGGAGGGCGCGTGGCGCTTTCCGGCGTTGTGCGCATCCGGCACGCTGCCCGCACCCGCGCCGCCCTTCGGCGTCCACTGGTGCGCCCCGGCGGGGCTCTTGGTCAACTCCCATTCGAAGCCGAACAGATTGTCGAAGAAGTTGTTGCTCCACTTCGTCGGCGTCGTCGTCCAGGTGACTTCCAGGCCGCTGCCGATGGCGTCGCCGCCCTTGCCGGTGCCGAACGTGCTCGCCCAGCCAAGGCCCTGCTGCTCGATGTCGGCACCTTCCGGCTCCACGCCGACCAGCGTCGCATCGCCGGCACCATGGGTCTTGCCGAAGGTGTGGCCGCCGGCGATCAGCGCGACGGTTTCCTCATCGTTCATGGCCATGCGCGCGAAGGTGTCTCTGATATCGCGCGCCGAGGCCAGCGGATCAGGCTTGCCGTTCGGTCCTTCCGGGTTGACGTAGATCAGGCCCATCTGCACGGCACCGAGCGGATCCTGGAGATCGCGGTCGCCGCTGTAGCGCTCGTCGGCCAGCCACTTGCCTTCCGGACCCCAATAGATGTCCTCCTCGGGCTCCCACACGTCGGCGCGGCCGCCGGCGAAGCCGAAGGTCTTGAAGCCCATCGATTCCAGCGCGACGTTGCCGGTCAGGATCAGAAGGTCGGCCCAGGAGATCTTGCGGCCGTACTTCTGCTTGATCGGCCACAACAGCCGGCGGGCCTTGTCGAGGTTGACGTTGTCCGGCCAGCTGTTCAGCGGCGCGAAACGCTGCTGGCCGGCACCGGCGCCGCCGCGACCGTCGGCGATGCGGTAGGTGCCGGCGCTGTGCCACGCCATGCGGATGAACAGCGGCCCGTAATGGCCGAAATCGGCCGGCCACCACTCCTGCGAGTCCGTCATCAGCGCATGCAGGTCCTTGATCACGGCGTCGAGGTCGAGGCTCTTGAATTCCTCGGCATAGTCGAACGCCTCACCCATCGGATCGGACAGCGGCGACTGCTGGTGGAGAATCTGGACATTGAGCTGATTCGGCCACCAGTCGCGGTTGACCCTGCCGACGGCTGTGTGCACGACCGGGCATTTGCCCGTGCTGGGGTCGTCTGTTTGTGCGTCCATGTTTTTCTCCGATCGTGGCTGTGTTGAGCTGTTTCAACTGCTGCGTGAACAAGGACAAAGGATGTCCCTGGAAGCGGTCCGTTTCATGGCTGGCGCATGACCGTATGCCAGATACGCGACCGAATATCTTGGATGTTCCTGTCGCTGCGGGCACGCCCCGGACGAAGCCGTCCCGGCTGCTCCTCATCTCCCTTGCAGCTCCTATAGCAAAGCTGCGCGATTAATTTAAGTTGGATTTCCTGATTACAGCGATAAGGTGACATTATGACAAACCTGACGCTGAAGCAGCTGCGCTATTTCGAGGCGTTGGCGCGGCACAACCACTTCGGGCGCGCGGCCGACGCCTGCGCGATCTCCCAGCCTGCCATTTCGGTGCAAATCAGGGAACTGGAGGAAACGCTGGGCACGGAGCTTTTCGAAAGAGGCGCTAGACAGGTCCGGCTGACCAATTTCGGCGAAGAATTTGCCTTGCGCGTCCGCGACATCCTGCGTTCGGTGGACGAACTCGCCGATCTCGCGCGTTCCTCGCGCGACAGGCTGGTCGGCCGGCTCCGCATCGGCGTCATCCCGACGATCGCGCCCTACCTCCTGCCGACGATCATTGGCAAGCTCTCGAGCATGCATGATGGCCTCGATATCCATGTGCGCGAGACGCAGACGCAGAAGCTGATCCAGGAACTGGCGGACGGTCGGCTCGATGCGGCCATCGTTGCCTTGCCGGTGTCCGAACCGTCGCTGACGGAAATCGTGCTGTTTGCCGAGGCCTTCGTCCTGGTCCGGCCCGGCGAAGACGAGGGAAAGCCGGTGCCCAATCGCGAAATGCTGCGTGAAATGCGGCTGCTTCTGCTGGAAGAAGGCCATTGTTTCCGCGACCAGGCACTCTCCTTCTGCAACATGCATTCAGCACGGCCACGCGAGTTGCTGGACGGCAGCTCGCTGTCGACCCTGGTCCAGATGGTCAGCGCCGGCATCGGCGTCACCTTGATCCCGGAAATGGCCGTGCCGGTGGAGACGCGCTCCGCGTCGGTCTCCATTGCGCGCTTCAGGAGCCCCCAGCCCTCGCGGACGATCGGCATGGTCTGGCGCAAGACCAGCCCGATCGCCAAACAGCTGCTGCGGATTTCGGAAGTCGTTCGGCAGTCGGCCGACGCACTGCGCGCACAGCACAATCCRACACCGATTGCGCACCTGCTGAACCTGACGGCAACCGCCTGACAAACGCGCCTTGGTTTCCGGCTTCGCGTGGTTAGCTTGCGGATTGCCTGACCATTTTCAAAACACCGCTTGGGCGGCCTGCTAAACAAGATGTGTTTCGCCGATTGGCGCGAGGCGATTTATGATCGATTCGCGGCGGCAACACCGCAAGGAATTGCGAACGGGTGGGAGAGTTGATCAGGTGCGGTTGAGATCTGTCCCTCTAGGTGTCGTCGCCAGCCTCCTCCTTGCTGTGATCGCTTTGACAGTGTCGGCGCGGTCGTTGGCCGCGCTTCCCGATGTTCCCGCCTGGTTGCAGGCCCATGTCGGCGACAGCGATGGTCAGATCTCGCAAGTGGTCCYGGAGCGGGCCCGCGCGCTTTACCTGAAAAAGGTGGCGCAAGGTGCGGTCAGAAACCCCTGCTATTTCGCCATGGACGCGACACGACCCGGCGATCTCGGCAATGGCGTGCTCGGGCGCCGGTATTATGTCATCTGCGAAGCCAGCCAGTCGTTTCGCGCAATTCCGTCGGGTCACGGCGGCGGCCGCAACCTCAGAGGCACTGTCGATTTTTCAAATGGCAGGCGATGCTCGAAGAACTTCGGCAATGCCATGGATTCGGAACTGACCGCAGGCGGCGCCTATATGACCCGCGAGGCGAAAACTTCGTTCAAAGGCTTTTATCGCACCGGTGCGAAGCAGGACGCGGCTTTCCTGCGCACCTTCATACAGTTCGACGGCGAAGGCGAAGCTGCCAATGCCAGGCAGCGGGTGATCGGCGGCCATGCGGCGCAGGTGCTGCGCGCCCAGTGCATGCGCAAAAATCCGAACAGCTCATATGCCGATCATGACGGTTTGGTGCCGTTCGGCAAGCTGGTGGACTATCCTGGCGGTCGCAGCAATGGCTGCACCAGCTGGTCGCCGGCGGATGCGCGGCAGATCATCTCGATGGTGAAGGACAACCCGACGACGCTCTACATCTATCCGGAATCACGCGACATTGCCGCGGTAGTGGCACACCGTTCGCAGTCGGGCGGTATGCCCTACTGGAACGCATCCTGCCTGAAGGAAATCGGCGCGCCGAAATTCTGGCCGAGAAAAACCCTCGAGCCGATCATCGCCCAATACAAGACGGATCATCCGGCACCACCGCCCCAGCCACTGCCGATCTGCAAGGGGTCTTGAATTCCGCACCCGGATAGGCTGCCGCCCAGCCAGGCGATGCTTTCGGCGCTCCCGGGAGAGMCTTTCAGGCAAGACGAGATCAGGCACCTGATCCGCATCGTTGTCGAAGGCATTGGTGAACGGTCAGGCCGAATTGGCAACCGCTGACGGTCGCAAGCCCCGGTTAGCGATGGGCGGCAAGCCTACTGCAGCAGGCCCTTGACGATGCCGCTCGCCTTGCCGAAATCCATCTGGCCGGCATATTTCTGCTTCAGCGCGGCGATCACCTTGCCCATGTCCTTCTGGCTGGCCGCACCCGTCGCCGCGATCGCCTCGCGCGCGGCCACGGCCACCGCGGCATCATCCAACTGCGTTGGCAGGAAGGCGCGGATGATCTCCATCTCGCCGCGCTCCTGCGCGGCCAGTTCCGGCCGCTTGCCATCGTCGAAGGCCTTGGCCGATTCCTCGCGCTGCTTCACCATCTTGGCCAGGATCTGCAGGATTTCCTCATCGCCGGCCGGGCCCTTGCCGGCGCCACGATTGGCGATGTCGCGGTCGTGGATGGCCGCCTGGATCAGCCGCAATGTCGGCAGCCGGTGCTTGTCCTGCGCCTTCATCGCGCTCTTCAGGGATTCGGCGATTTTGCCACGCATGGTGCTTTCTCCTTCGATCGGCGCGGACAATAGCGCCGGGGACAGGCCAACGCAAACCCTGATATTGCCAGGCAAGCCACTGATATTGCTAGATGAAATAAATCGGAGCGGGATTGCGCATGATCATTGACCGCTTTGCGCCCTTCCCCTATGTACTGGGCCTTGCATGAACTGAAGCTTGACTGCGTGGAAGCCGCGAAATCGCCGCTTCGCGCTATTTGCCGCGCAGATGGTCCGCCAGGCCGATTGCAGCGTGCAGACTGATAGGAGCGCCGCCATGGCCGAGATGACCCCCGCTTGGGCAACCGAAAGGCCGACCGCCCTTCTGGTGCTGGCCGACGGCACCGTCATCGAGGGTCGCGGCCTGGGCGCCACCGGCTCCGCCGTCGCCGAAGTCTGCTTCAACACGGCGCTGACCGGCTACCAGGAAATCCTCACCGACCCATCCTATGCCGGCCAGATCGTCACTTTCACCTTCCCGCATATCGGCAACATCGGCACCAATGAAGAGGACATCGAGGATCTCAATCCGGTTGCACGCGCCGGCGCTGTCGGTGCCGTGTTCAAGGCCGATGTCACCAACCCGTCCAACTACCGCGCCGGTACCGGTCTCGACCAATGGCTGAAGAAGCGCGGCATCGTCGCCCTGTCGGGCATCGACACCCGCGCGCTCACCGCGCTGATCCGTGAAAAGGGGATGCCCAACGCAGTCATTGCGCATGCGCCCGACGGCGTCTTCGACCTCGACGACCTGAAGCAGCGCGCCGCCGCGTGGTCTGGCCTGATCGGGCTCGATCTCGCCAAGGAAGTCACGTCAGGTCAGTCCTCGGTCTGGCGCGAGACGCCATGGGTCTGGAACGAAGGCTTTGGCGAACAGGCCGAGCCTTCGATGCATATCGTTGCCATCGACTACGGCGTCAAGCGCAACATCTTGCGCCTGCTCGCCGGCCTCGGCGCCAAGGTCACCGTGGTGCCGGCCAAGACCGGCGCTGAAGAAATCCTTGCCATGCAGCCCGACGGCATCTTCCTCTCCAACGGCCCCGGCGATCCCGAAGCCACCGGCGACTATGCCGTACCAGTCATCCGGGACCTGCTGAAGACCGACATCCCGGTGTTCGGCATCTGCCTTGGCCACCAGATGCTGGCGCTGGCGCTGGGCGGCAAGACCGCCAAGATGCATCAGGGCCATCACGGCGCCAACCATCCGGTCAAGGACCACACCACCGGCAAGGTCGAGATCGTCTCCATGAACCACGGCTTTGCCGTCGATGCGGACTCGCTGCCATCAGGCGTCGAGGAAACCCATGTCTCGCTGTTCGACGGCTCGAATTGCGGCATCACGCTGACCGGCCGTCCGGTGTTCTCGGTCCAGCATCATCCCGAGGCCTCGCCCGGCCCGCAGGATTCGCACTATCTGTTCCGCCGCTTCGTCAATCTGATCCGCGAAAAGCGCGGCGAAGAATTGCTGGCGGAGCGGGCTTAACCGGAAGCGGCGCGCGCCTCACGCGCCCGTCGTCGCTCATATCTGCGCTCCATCTTCCGCCACGCTGGTGGTGACGTTTCTGACCGCCACCGGCTTTGCCACCTTGGTGACGAAGACGATGAGTGCCAGCGTCAGGAAAAACGCGCCAACCAGATAGGGCGCGCCGCCGAAGGTCACGGGCGCGCTCGGCCCGGTGAACCAAGAAAAGATCGCCGTATAGAGCAGCGGTGTGATGATCGAGGTGATCGAAAAGATCGAGGTCATCGCGCCTTGCAGTTCGCCTTGCGCCGAAGGCGGCACCTTGGCGGCGGCGAGGCTCCTCAGCGGCGGGTCGGCCAGCGCTTCCAGACAGCCGACGACGATCACCGCATAGATCATCCAGCCTTGCGACGCGAAGGCGTAGCCGAAGGCGCTGAGCGCCGTGAAGGCAAGGCCGATGGCTGCCGTCTTCCACTCGCCAAGCCTGGGGATCACGCGCGGCAGCACCGTCGCCATGACGATCGCCCCGCACAGGCCGAAGGCGCCGAGCGAAAAGCCGATCTGCTGCTCGCTCCAGCCATAGCGGTAGTTGGAGACGAAGGACCATACCGCCGGATACATCATATGCCCGAGCGTCATCAGGAAGAAGACAAGCCCGATCCAGCCGATGCCTTTGTATTGGCGCATCTGCAGGAGCGTCCCAACCGGGTTCGCGCGTTTCCACTCGAAGCGGCGGCGATGCTTGTCGTCGAGCGTTTCCGGCAACAGGAACAGCGCAATCAGGAAGTTCACGAAAGCCAGCCCAGCGGCGAAATAGAACGGTACGCGCGGCCCGAACGTACCGAGCAGGCCGCCCAGAACCGGCCCGATGACGAAGCCGACGCCAAAAGCGATGCCGAGCAGGCCGAAATTCTTCGCCCGGTTCTCATCGTTGGAGATGTCGGCGATGAAGGCGGATGTGGTCGAATAGCTAGCGCCGGAAATGCCGGCCAGCACGCGCCCGATGAACAGCATCGGGAAGGACCAGGCGACGGCGCAGATCAGGTTGTCTATGGAAAAGGTCAGCACCGAGGCGAGCAGGATCGGCCGCCGTCCAAAACGGTCGCTCAAGCCACCCATGATGGGCCCAAAGAAGAACTGCATCGCCGCATAGACGAAGAACAGCCAACCGCCCTCGATCGCCGCTCCGCTGATGCTGACGCCGGTCAACTCCCTGAGATAGGCCGGCAGCACCGGCATGATCATGCCGAAGCCGATGATATCGAGCAGCAGCGTCGTGAAGACGAGCGCAAGGCCCCATCTGGCGGTTTTGGGGTCGATCATAAAGGGTCAAGCTCCTCTGCTCGCCCTGGGGCGCAGGCGGACGCACCTTATAGGCGAGCTTGTCGCCCGGAACAATAAGGGAACAGGCTTGATATTTTCATCCTGACATCCCCTGACGGCGGTTCGCCGTCAGGTCGATCTCGGAAAACGGTCTCTCAGATCGGGCCGCTCAGCGTGTTGCAATCCGAAAGCTTGCCGCTCTTGTAGCCGCGCGCCAGCCAGGTTTGCCGCTGCTGCGAGGTGCCATGGTTGAAGCTTTCCGGCACGACATAGCCTTGCGTCTTCTTCTGCAGCGTGTCGTCGCCGATCTGCTTGGCGGCGTTCAGCGCGCTCTC
>NZ_JBFULQ010000062.1:0-19157 GCF_054049815.1 Mesorhizobium sp. P5_C1
AGCTGACCGCCTCGAGGTTCTCGCGGCCGCCCTTCTCGTTGGGGATCCATTCGCCCTGCTTGCGCGAATAGTCGAGGTAGAGCATCGAGGCGACCGCATCGACGCGAAGCCCGTCGACATGATATTTCTCGGCCCAGAACAACGCGTTGTTGACCAGGAACGACACCACCTCGCGGCGGCCGAAATTGTAGATCGCGGTGTTCCAGTCGGGATGAAAGCCCTTGCGCGGATCGGCGTGCTCATAGAGCGCGGTGCCGTCGAAATGAACGAGGCCGTGCTCGTCGACCGGAAAATGCGCCGGCACCCAGTCGAGGATGACGCCGACGCCGGCGCGGTGAGCGCCATCGACGAAGCKGGCAAAGCCGTCGGGATCGCCGAAGCGGGCCGACGGCGCATAAAGTCCGGTTGTCTGATAACCCCACGACGGATCATAGGGGTGTTCGGAGATCGGCATGAACTCGATGTGGGTGAAGCCGGTCTCGACTGCATAGGGGATCAGCCGGTCGGCCAGTTCGTCCCATGACAGGAACGTGCCGTCGTCGCGAAGTTGCCAGGAACCGGCATGGACCTCGTAGATCGAGATGGCTTCGCGCCGATGATCGGCATTGCGCCAGAAACTGCGATGGGCCTCGTCGCCCCACGGATGGGCCGGCGGCACCGCGGTCACCGAGGCGGTCGCCGGCCGCAATTCGGACTTGAAGGCGAACGGGTCGGCCTTCAGCGGCAGCCTGACGCCATCGGGCCCGATGATCTCGTATTTGTAGGGCCGGCCGGCGCCGATATCGGGAATGAACACTTCCCAGATGCCGGTGTCGCGTCGGTCGCGCATCGAATGCCGGCGGCCGTCCCATTCGTTGAAATCGCCGACCACCGAGACGCGCCGCGCGTTGGGAGCCCAGACGGCGAAATGCACGCCCGTGGCACCCTCATGCTCGATGACATGCGCGCCGATTTTGTCGAACAGCCTCAGATGCGAGCCCTCGGCGATGTAGTAATCGTCCATCGGCCCGAGCACCGGACCGAACGAATAGGGATCCGTCAGCCACCAGTCGCCGCCGGCGTTCCTGGCATGATAGCGCAGCGGCTGACGCTTGCGGATCAACAGCTTGCCTTCGAAAAACCCACCGTCGTCGCGCCTCGACAGTTCACCGGCGATGTTGCCGGTCAGCGTATAGGCGGTGACGAACTCCGCGTGCGGGACAAAGCAGCGGGCAAACAGGCTCTTGCCGACCTCATGAACGCCAAGGATAGCGAAGGGATCGCCATGCGTGCCGGCAACAATCGCCGCGACATCGCTGGCTGCCGCCAGTCCGTCCGGCCCGCTTGTCGCAGCGGTCGCGCGCRGCTTCTTCATCAGGCAGTGTCCCTCCCCGGGCACGACTCTTTGTTCTTGTGCATGTCATTACCCCAAAACCGCTAGGCACTTTTGGGCGACATGCACCAATGTTTGTTTCGTGCCTGTCATTGTCCCAAAACGGCTATGCACTTTGGGCGACATGCAACGAGACCGATTGTTCGCGGCCTCATGCAATCACATCAGACAGGCACGTTCCAGATTTCTTTCGCATATTGGCGGATCGTGCGATCGGAGGAGAACCAGCCGACACGCGCAACGTTGCGGATTGCCTTGGCGTACCAGTCGGGACTGTTGCGCCAGACGGCATCGACTTCGCGCTGCATCGCGGTGTAGGCGTCGAAATCGGCGGCGACCATGAACCAATCGCTCTGATAGAGACCGTTGATCAAGTCGCGGTAACGCTCCGGATCGTCCGGCGAGAAGACGCCCGACGATACGGCGGCGACTGCCTGTGCCAGTTCGGGCGATGCTTCGATCACAGCGCGTGGGTTGTAGCCATTGTTGCGCCGCTCGGCGACCTCGGCAGTGGTCAGGCCGAAGATGAAGATGTTGTCGTCGCCGACGCACTCCTTGATCTCGACATTGGCGCCGTCGAGCGTGCCGATGGTCAGCGCGCCGTTCAGCGCGAACTTCATGTTGCCGGTGCCCGACGCTTCCATGCCGGCGGTCGATATCTGCTCGGATAGGTCGGCAGCCGGCATCATGATCTCGGCCAGGCTGACATTGTAGTTCGGCACGAACACCACCTTCAGCAAACCGCGCACGGCCGGGTCGCGGTTGATGACCTTGGCGACGTCGTTGGCGAGTTTGATGATCAGCTTGGCGTTGTGATAGCTGGGCGCCGCCTTGCCGCCGAAGAACTTTACGCGCGGCATCCAGTCACGCTCGGGGTGCGAGCGGATCTGGTCGTAGAGCGCGATCGCTTCGAGGATGTTCAGGAGCTGGCGCTTGTATTCATGGATGCGCTTGACCTGGATATCGAACAGCGCCGAGGGATCGACCTTGATGCCGAGCCGGTCGGCCACGAGATTGCCCAGCCGCACTTTGTTGGCGCGCTTGACGGCGGCGAACTTGTCGCGAAAGGCGGGATCGTCGGCGAAGGCATCGAGATCCTTGATGGCGTCGATGTCATCGAGAAAACGGTCGCCGATCGCCTCGCGGGAAAGCGACGTCAGCCCGGGATTGCACTGAATCAACCAGCGCCGCGGCGTGATGCCGTTGGTCTTGTTGTTGATGCGATCGGGATAGAGCTTGTGCAGGTCGGCGAACACTGTCTCCTTCATCAGGTCGGTGTGGAGAGCCGAAACGCCGTTGATCGAATGCGAGCCGACAAAGGCCAGGTTGCCCATGCGCACCCGGCGGTCGCCATTTTCCTGGATCAGCGAGATGCGGCTGATCTGCTCGTCCGAGAACTGGTCGGAGGCACGCGCCTCCAGAAGCACTTCGGCATTGATCGCATAGACGATCTGCATGTGGCGCGGCAAAAGCCGCTCGAACAGCG
The DNA here is from genome assembly GCF_054049815.1 of Mesorhizobium sp. P5_C1. Lineage (NCBI taxonomy): Bacteria > Pseudomonadati > Pseudomonadota > Alphaproteobacteria > Hyphomicrobiales > Phyllobacteriaceae > Mesorhizobium > Mesorhizobium sp. P5_C1. Next base: position 2,859 of record NZ_JBFULQ010000062.1, read on the forward strand.
GCACCGGCCAGCTTTCCAGCGCTTCGGGAAGCAGCGTGTGGTTGGTGTAGCCGAAGGTGCGCTTGGTGATGCTCCAGGCCTGGTCGAAGTCCATACCGTGGACGTCCATCAGCAGACGCATCAGCTCCGGCACCGCGATGGCCGGATGGGTGTCATTGAGATGGATCGCCGCCTTGTCGGGCAGCGACTTCAGATCACCATACTGGCTGAGATGGCGCTGGACGATGTCCTGCAGCGAGGCGGTGGAGAAGAAGTACTCTTGCCTGAGCCGCAGCTCCTGCCCGGCCTTGTGCGAATCCGCGGGATAGAGCACGCGTGACAGGGCATCAGCCTTGTTGCTTTCGGCAAGCGCGCCGATGTGGTCGCCGGCATTGAACTTGTCGAGCAGGATCGGATCGACCGGCATGCCCGACCACAGCCGCAGCGTGTTGACGCGGTTGGCCCGCCAGCCGACGACGGGCGTGTCATAGGCGACAGCCAGGACATGCTCGGTCGGCTTCCAGACATGGCGCTCGAGCCGGCCGTCCTTCGAAGTGATCGATTCCACTGAACCGCCGAACCCGACCTCGAAGGAGCGTTCGCGCCGTTCGAACTCCCAGGGGTTGCCGTGATCGAGCCAGGTCTCGGGCAGTTCGACCTGCCAGCCGTCGTGAATCTCCTGGCGGAACATGCCATTGGCGTAGCGGATACCGTAGCCATGCGCGGGAATATCGACGGTCGCCATGCTTTCCATGAAGCAGGCCGCGAGCCGGCCGAGGCCGCCATTGCCAAGTGCCGCATCCGGCTCGAGTGCGGCGATGAGGTCGAGATCGACGCCAAGCGAGGACAAGGCTTCGCGCATATTGTCCATCAGGCCGAGATTGGAGAAGGAGTCGCGCATCAGACGGCCAATGAGGAACTCCAGCGACAGATAGTAGACGCGCTTTTCCTTCTGGTCGTACGCCTCTTTCGTCGCCTGCATCCAGTGATCGACAACACGGTCGCGCACGACCTTGATCGAGGCGGTGAGCCAGTCGTACTGGGTCGCGACGGTGGTATCCTTGCCGACCCTGTATTTGAGGGCCATCAAGACTTCCCTTGCGAGCGTCTGGGGGTCAGGATTTTTGAGCAGTGGCGGGAGGGGTTCGGATGTCATCGCGCTCGTCATGCTGCCTCTCGTGCGGTTGCCATGATCATACCGGCTTTCATAGTTCCTCCCAGCCTATGCTAGCCGATACCGCCGCATATTCAATCGATTTAGGTAAGCTTGCTCCAGCTTACCCTGCGGCAATTTGACAATTCAGGCCGCCAGCGCCGCCTCCGGTGGGGCCTTGGCGCCCGTCATGAAGGCGACGGCATCGGACATGGTATATTGCTTGGGATCGATGACGGCGAGGCGACGGCCGAGGCGATGTATGTGGATGCGGTCGGCCACTTCGAAGACATGCGGCATGTTGTGCGAGATCAGCACGATCGGCAGCCCGCGCCTCTTGACGTCAAGCATCAACTCAAGCACACGGCGGCTTTCCTTGACGCCGAGGGCGGCGGTCGGCTCGTCCATGATGACGACGCGGCTGCCAAAAGCGGCGGCGCGCGCCACCGCTACGCCCTGGCGCTGACCGCCGGAGAGCGTTTCGACGGGCTGGTTGATGTTCTGGATGGTCATCAGCCCCAGTTCGGAGAGCTTTTCACGGGCGATCCTCTGCATCGCCGAGCGGTCGAGCCTTCGCAGCCACTGTCCGACAAAGCCCGGTTTGCGGATCTCGCGGCCGAGGAACATATTGTCGGCGATCGATAACGCTGGGGACAGCGCAAGGTTCTGGTAGACGGTCTCGATGCCGGCCACACGCGCCTCGATCGGTGAGCGGAAATGCACCGGCTGGCCATTGAGTTCGATCGTGCCTGAGTCCGGAATGACCGCCCCACATAGCGCCTTGACCAGCGTCGACTTGCCGGCGCCGTTGTCGCCGATGACAGCGAGGATTTCGCCTGGCAACAGGTCGAAATCGGCATTGTCGAGGGCGACAACCCTGCCGTAGCGCTTATTGAGGCCTCTAGCTTGGAGAACCGGAGTAACGTTCATGCCGAAATTCTCCTGATCCATTGGTCGATGGTGACAGCAACGATGATCAGCACGCCCACGGCGAAGTCCTGCCACAGCAACTCAAGCCCCGAAAGCGCAAGGCCGTTGCGGAAGACGCCGACGATCAAGGCGCCGATCAGCGTTCCGACGATCGAGCCGCGGCCGCCAAACAGGGAGGTGCCGCCGATCACGACAGCGGTGATGGAGTCGAGGTTTGCGGTCTGGCCAGCCTGCGGGCTTACGCCACCGATGCGCCCGATCAGCACCCAGGCGGCGATCGCGCAGATGAAACCGGCGAGCCCGTACACGGCGATCAGGGTCCGTTTGGTGTTGATACCGGCCAGTCTGGCTGCATCCGGATCATCACCAGTGGCGTAGATGTGTCGACCCAACGCCGTTCTGTTCAGCACGTACCAAATAACGAACGCCAGGATCAACATGACCAGCGAACCATAGGTCAGCACCCAGCCTTTCAAAAAGGTCCAGTCGAGCCCGAGCGTTTTTGAGAAGAAATCATAAGGTTTGAAGATCGTACCCGTCCACTGCAGGAATGGCGCCGCCGCCTCCATGTCCTGCTGGCGAATGGTTTCGCTCTGGGAATACCAAACGTTCAGCGCGCCAAAAATGCTCCAGGTGCCAAGCGTGACAATAAAGGGCGGCAAGCGCAGCATCGTCACGATCAGGCCGTTGACGACGCCGCATGCCAGACCGCAGAGCAACCCGAGCGGAAATGCGATCAATACCGGAACGCCGTAGACGACCGCGGTCCGCCCCATCACCACCGAGCACAGGATCATGATAGCGCCGACGGACAGGTCGATTCCGGCCGTAAGGATTATCAGCGTCTGCGCCACACCGAGCACAGCGATGATCGTCACCTGCTGCAGCACCAACGAAAAGTTGAACGGAGCAAAAAACTTGTCCGGCGCTGCAATCGAAAAGATGACCACACCCAACAGCAGAACGAAAAAGGGAATGGACGTGGGAAATTGATGAAGGAAGGCCTGGAGGCGGCGGATCGCGCCGGCATCCGACTCATCAAAACTGGCCAGGGCTTCGGTGGCACCCCTCAGCCCGCGTTCGGCGGTGACCGAACCCGCGGTATCGTCGCTCATCAGGCAATCCTCCCCAACGCCTCGCTGTCAGGGGGCGCCACGTGCGCCCCCTTTGAGTTCTGGACAATAGTCTTCATGGAACGATGTTGAAAGGCGCTCAGCCCCAGCAGAGCTTCAGGCCTTCCTCGACCGAGATCGACGTCACGCCCTCAACCGGCTTGGCTGTAATGAGTTGCGCACCGGTGTCGAGGAAGCCCATCTTCGGGTCGATATCCGGAATCTTGCCCGAGACGATCGCCTCTAGAGCCATCGCCGCCATCTTCAGCGGATACTGCTGGCTGGTCGCGCCGATTACGCCTGCCTGAACGTTCTTCACGCCAGGGCAACCACCGTCGATCGAAACGATCATCACGCTGCCGTCATCCTTGCCTACTGCCTTGAGCGCTTCCCACGCACCGGCCGCGGCGGGCTCGTTGATTGTGTAGACCACGTTTACATCCGGGCACTTCTGCAGCGCGTTCTCCATCGCCGTGCGGCCCTTCTCCTGGTCGCCTTGGCTGATTTCGTGATCGCAGATACGCTTGTCGTCTTCGTCGCCGTATTTRTTGGGATCCTTCACGTCGATCCCGAAGCCCTGCATGAAGCCCTGATCGCGCAGAAAATCGACGGTCGGCTGGTTGGTCGCGAGATCGAGAAATACGATCTTGGCGTCCGCTGCCTTGTCGCCCAGGGTCTTGGCAGCCCACTGACCGATCAGCATGCCGGCCTTGCGGTTATCGGTCGCAAAGGTCGCGTCCGCAGCGTCCATCGGATCGAGCGGCGTATCGAGCACAATCACCTTGAGGCCTGCGTCGCGCGCCTTCTTGATGGTCGGCACAATCGCCTTCGAGTCGCTCGGCACGATGGCAAAACCCTTGGCGCCGGCCGAGATCAGGTTCTCGATCGCCGCCACCTGGCCGTCATTGTCGCCGTCGAACTTGCCGGCGGCGGCGATCAGGGTAACGCCAAGTTCCTTAGCCTTGGCCTGAGCGCCCTCACGCATTTTCACAAAGAACGGATTGGTTTCGGTCTTGGTAATCAGGCCGACGGTATCGGCCGCATACGAGGCGCCTGCCATAGCGCCGTAAAAGGCAAGGCCGGCAACAGCCGCCTTCATGATATTCCATTTACCCATGACTTCCTCCCAGTGATGCATTTTCGGGTGCCGGCCAACCGGCCTCCATGGCATCCACGACATTCTCCCAGCATGGACGCCTTATCGCAACAGACACCAGTCGACGATTGCTGTCAATAATTAAATCACTCTTATTTATTATTGACAGCCTTGCGCCATTCACCCATTCTGACCCAAAAGCAGTGAGGGGAAACGACGGGAGGAACAAAGGTGGAGACCGGCATTGCGAGGCACGGTTCGCCTGAGGTAGCCGAGAGCCGTCTGCACCGTGGCACCAACCAGAGCGGCATGCGGGACCACAACGAGCGGTTGGTGCTCTCGCTGGTGCGCCAGCACGGCAGCCTGGCTAAGTCCGACATCGCCCGCATGACCGGGCTTTCGGCGCAGACGGTTTCGGTCATCATGCGCGAACTGGAGGAAGAAGGCCTTCTGCTGCGGCAGGCGCCGTTGCGCGGCAAGATCGGTCAACCCTCGATCCCGATGGCGCTCAATCCCGACGGCGCCTATTTCATTGGCCTGAAGATCGGCCGCCGCAGCGCCGAACTCGTGCTGATCGACTTCCTTGGCCATGTCCGTTCGATGCTGCAGCATTCCTACCGCTACCCTGCCCCGCATGAGACAGTGGACTTCGTCAGCAACGGCATGCGGCAGATGCGCGGCGAGCTGACGCCCGCGCAGGACAAACGCATCGCCGGGCTGGGCATCGCCATGCCGTTCGAATTGTGGAACTGGGCCGATACTGCCGGCGCCCCGCGCGACGTCATGGACGAATGGCGTCACCGCGACATCAGGGCGGACATCCAAGCGCAGTGCGATTTTCCGGTTTACCTGCAGAACGATGCGACTTCGGCTTGCGGCGCTGAACTCGTCTTCGGCCAGACCGGTGCTGCTCGCGACTTCGTTTATTTTTACATCGGCGCCTTTGCCGGTGGCGGCATCGTGCTGAATGGCCGGCTTTTCGGCGGGCCAACCGGCAATGCCGGAGCACTCGGCTCGATGCCCGTGCCGGGGCCGGATGGCAAGCCGACCCAGCTGATCGATGTGGCGTCCATCGCCATGCTCGAAAAGGCTCTCAATGCGCGCGGCGTCGAGGCTTCGCATCTGTGGACATCGCCGGAAGACTGGGGCGAGATCGGCCCCGAACTCGATGACTGGATTGCCAGCGCCTCGCGGGCGCTCGCCTATGCCATCGTTGCAGCATCCTCGGTCATCGATTTCGAGGCAGCGGTGATCGACGGATGGATGCCGACGGCAGTGCGCCGCCGGCTGGTCGACGCCATCATCGCGGCCATCGCCACGATCGACGGAGAAGGCCTGAAGCTTCCTGCCGTCCGCGAGGGAACCGTCGGCATCCACGCCCGGGCGCTCGGCGGCGCCAGCCTGCCGCTCTCCGAACGCTTCCTGATCGGTTCGACGACGATTTCCAGGAGTGCCTGATGCTGATCGGAATCCCGGCGCTGCTTGGTCCGGAGCTTCTGGCGACATTGCGCGCCATGGGCCATGGCGACGAGATCGCGATTGTCGACGGAAACTATCCGGCAGAAGAGCAGGCCAACCGGCTCATCCGAGCCGACGGTCATCATCTCCTGCCGGTGCTCGACGCGATCTTGAGCGTGCTGCCGGTCGACGATGCCGTGCCAGAGGCGCTGTTCCGCGCCTCGGTCAAGGGAGATCCCTCGCTTGCCGATCCCGTGCATCACGAGATCGAGGCGCTGTGCGCAAAACGCGCGCCCGGTCGCAAGGTGGTTGCGCTGGCCGGCGCCGACTTCTATGCACGGGTCAAATCGGCGCATGCCATCGTCGCGACAAGCGAGCCTCGGCTCTACGCCAACATCATCATCCGCAAGGGCGTGATCTATCCGCCGGAGACCAGGAAGCCATGATCCTCTGCTGCGGCGAAGCCCTCATCGATATGCTGCCGCGCACGACGACCAACGGCGAGCCGGCCTTTGCCCCCTATGTCGGCGGCGCCGTGTTCAACACGGCCATCGCGCTCGGGCGGCTGGGCGCGCCGGCCGGGTTCTTTTCCGGCCTGTCGTCGGATCTGTTCGGCGGTCAGTTCAGGGATGCGCTTGGGGCGAGCAAGGTCAGTTCCACCTATGCGCACACGTCACCACGGCCAACGACACTTGCTTTCGTCAAGCTGGACAACGGCCAGGCGACCTACACATTCTATGATGAAAACACCGCCGGCCGCATGCTGACCGTCGACGACCTGCCGCAGCTTGGCAACGAGATCGAGGCCATGCTGTTTGGCGCCATCAGCCTGATCTCCGAGCCAGCCGGCACTGCCTATGAGGAGTTCATGAAGCGCGAGCATGACAGCCGCGTCATGATGCTCGACCCCAACATCAGGCCGAACTTCATCCCTGACAAGGCCAAGCACCTCAGGCGCATCCGCGCCATGATGGCGATGGCCGATATCGTGAAACTGTCGGATGAAGACCTGAACTGGTTCGGCGAAGCTGGCTCGCACGAGGATGTCATCCGCAACTGGCTCGACCGCGGCCCGAAGCTGATCGTCGTCACGCATGGCAGCGAAGGCGCAATCGGGTACACCAAGGAACACGCCGTCACGGTGATGACGGAGAAGGTCAAGGTGGTCGACACGGTCGGCGCCGGCGACACGTTCAATGCCGGCATCCTCGCTTCGCTGCAGGAACAAGGCCTGCTGACAAAGACGGCAATCGCCGGCCTTTCGCAGGACGCCATCGGCAAGGCACTGGCGCTTGGCAACAAGGCGGCGGCAGTGACCGTCTCGCGGGCCGGCGCCAATCCGCCCTGGCGGCATGAGATCGCCTGACCAGGTCTCGAAGGGCTCAAGAGAGATCGGGCTTCCCGATCACTTTATGTTTCGCAGGGCCGATCTCAGGGATTATCAAGGTAGGATCGGGCCCGACGAAGGCCGGATTTCCGGCATCTCGCGAAGGACACGCCGGAAAATACAGGTAACAGACTGCGACACTTGCGCAATTCGCGGTTTTGCTGCTGCGGCTTTCTCGCCCGGCACAACTCTGATACCAGCGGCCGGTTATCTGGCTAACCCGTTTTGAGGCCGACATGCAGTTCATCGATCTTGGCGCGCAGCGCGAACGAATCCGCGACCGGCTGAAGGCCGCGATCGACCGTGTCGTCGAAGAAGGCCGCTATATACTCGGCCCGCAAGTCACCGAATTCGAGAACAAGCTCGCCGCCTATGTCGGCACCAAGCATGTCGTGGCCTGCGCCAACGGCACCGATGCGCTGCTGTTGCCGCTGTTTGCGGCCGGCGTCGGCCCGGGTGACGCGGTGTTCGTGCCAAGCTTCACTTTCGCCGCCACCGCAGAGGTGGTGGCGTTGGCCAAGGCGGAGCCGGTGTTCGTCGATGTCGACCCGCATAGCTACAACATCGACATTGCCAGCCTCGAGGCCGCCATCGCCATGATCAAGAAGGAAGGCCGGCTGAAGCCGAAGGCGATCATTCCCGTCGATCTGTTCGGCCTTGCCGCTGATTACGATGCCATCATGGCGATCGCCAACCGCGAAGGGCTGATGGTCATCGAGGATGCCGCACAGTCGATGGGCGGCTCAAGCGACGGCAAGATGTGCGGCTCGTTCGGCGCGGTCGGCTCGACCAGCTTCTACCCGGCAAAGCCGCTCGGCTGCTATGGCGACGGCGGCGCGATGTTCACCAATGACGATGCGCTGGCCGAGCAGCTCAGGTCGTTCGCCTTCCACGGCAAGGGCGAGACGCAGTACGACAATGTCCGCGTCGGCATCAATTCGCGGCTCGACACCCTACAGGCGGCGATCCTGATCGAGAAGCTGGCCATCCTCGAAGACGAGATGGTGGCCCGCCAGGTGGTGGCCAACCGCTACGCCGAAGGGCTTGGCGATATCGTCACCGCGGCCCGCAATCTGAACGGCAGCCGGTCGGCCTGGGCACAGTATGCGATCGAGACGCCCAAGCGCGACGGGCTGAAGGCGCATCTCGGCGAAAAGGGCATTCCGTCGGTCATCTATTATGTGAAGCCGCTGCATACCCAAGTCGCTTATCGCGACTACCCGCGCACGCCGACCGGCCTTGCCGTGTCGGAGGACCTGCCGAAGCGGATCCTGTGCCTGCCGATGCACCCCTATCTCAGCCAAGCCGACCAGGACCGGATCATCGAGACGATCCGCAACTATATCGGCTCGAATTCGGCGCAGGCCGCAGCCGAGTAAGCTGCCGGCCCGCCTCAGCTGCGGCTGGCCTCGCCTGCCCTGCCGCCGGCGCCAACCTTGCCACTGGCAATGAAATGCGGATTGGCGAAATCCTCGTCATCTCTCTGCTTGCGCTTGCCGTAGACCAGGGGCTGGCCGTCAAGCGTGCGCGTCATGCCGCCGGCCGCGCGCAGCACGGCATCGCCCGCCGCCGTGTCCCATTCCATGGTGCGGCCGAAGCGCGGATAGACATCCGCTTCGGCGCTGGCAAGAAGGCAGAATTTCAAGGACGAGCCGACCGAGACGATCTCGGCAGCACCGAGGTCGCGAATATAGGCCTCGGTTTCCGGTGTGTTGTGGGAGCGGCTGGCGACGACGGCCAATGGTTCCACGGCCGTCCGCACCGAGATCGGCCGGCGGCCTGTGATCCGGTAGTCGTTGTCGACCTCGATGGCTTCCGCCCTGCCGGGCCGGCCCGAAAAAAAACGGCCGCTGCATGGAGCGAAGACGACACCGACTTCCGGTACGCCATGGCGGACCAGCGCGATATTGACGGTGAAATCGGTACGGCGGTTGACGAATTCCTTAGTGCCGTCGAGCGGATCGATGAGAAAGAAAGCGCCATGCAGGTCCGGCGGCACGATGCCGGCGGATGCTTCCTCCTCGGCTACGCAGGGGATGTCGGGAAACGCGGCGCGCAGCCCGGCGAGAATGATCTTCTCGCTCTCACGGTCCGCCTCGGTCACCGGCGAGGCGTCGGACTTGCGGTCGACCGCGCAGCCGGCATGGAAGACACGCATGACCTCGCGGCCGGCGGCCAGGGCCAGCCGCTCGAAGATTTCGAGCATCAGCATGTCGTCAGATGCCGCCGCCGTTGTCGTATTGGTCTTCGGCAATGTCGCGCTCGTTCAGCCAGTGTTCCAGGGCGTCTACCATCTGTTCGGCCGATTTGCCGAGCGTCTGCAGATGGATTTCCGGTTTTTCCGGCGCTTCGTAGGGTGAATCCACGCCAGTGAAGTTCTTGATCTCGCCATTCAGCGCGCGGGCATAGAGGCCCTTCGGGTCGCGCCTGGCGCATTCCTCGAAGGGCGTGTCAACAAACACCTCGATGAATTCGCCGTCGGCCATCAATTCGCGCGCCATGCGCCGCTCGGCGCTGAACGGCGAAATGAACGAGACAATGACAATCAATCCGGCATCGGCCATCAAACGCGCCACTTCGGCGACGCGGCGGATGTTCTCGACGCGATCGGCGTCGGTGAAACCAAGATCGCGGTTGAGGCCATGACGGACGTTGTCGCCGTCCAGGATATAGGTATGGCGGCCGGTGGCGAACAGCTTCTTCTCGAACAGGTTGGCGATGGTCGACTTGCCGGAGCCCGACAGTCCGGTGAACCAGAACACGGCGGGCCGCTGGTTCTTCATGTCGGCGCGGACGCGCTTGCCGACATCGAGCGATTGCCAATGGATGTTCTCGGCCCGGCGCAGCGAATGCAGGATCATGCCGGCGCCGACCGTGGCGTTGCTGATGCGGTCGATCAGGATGAAGGCGCCGGTGGTGCGGTTCTCGGCGAAGGTATCGAAGGCGATCGGCGTCCGCGTCGAGATGTTGCAAATGCCGACCTCGTTCATGTCAAGCGACTTGGCCGCCTCATGGGCGAAGTCGTTGACGTTGATCCGGTACTTCAGGTCGGTGACGGTGGCGCTGGTCTGATCGGTCTCGGTGCGCAGGATGTAGGAACGGCCGGGCAGCAACGCATGCTCGTCGAACCAGACGATGTTGGCGGCGAACTGGTCGGCGACCTGCGGCCGTGCGGCCGGCGAAACCAGCATGTTGCCGCGCGAGATCTCGACCTCGTCGTCAAGGACGAGCGTTATGGCCTGGCCGGCGGCCGCCTGGGCCAGGTCGCCGCCATAGGAGACGATCCGCTTGACGCGCGAGGATTTGCCGGACTTGGCGACGACGACCTCGTCACCGGGTGCAACCGAACCGGACGCGATCGTGCCGGCAAAGCCGCGAAAGTCGAGATTGGGGCGGTTGACATACTGGACCGGGAAACGGAACGGCAGTTCGACCACTGCTTCCTCGACCGAGACGGTTTCGAGATGCTCGATCAGCGTCGGACCGGAATACCATGCCATGCTGTCCGAGCGGCTGGTGACGTTGTCGCCGTAGCGGGCTGACATCGGGATCGGCACGATGGTCTGGAACCCGAGATCGCGCGAGAATTGCCCGTAGGCCTCGGTGATGCGTTCGAAGACCGCCTGGTCGAACCCGACGAGATCGATCTTGTTGACGGCCAGCACGATGTGCCGGATGCCGAGCAGCGAGGCGATGATCGAGTGACGTCTCGTCTGCGGCAATACCCCTTGCCGGGCATCGATCAGCACGATCGCCAGGTCGGCGGTCGAGGCGCCGGTCGCCATGTTGCGCGTGTATTGTTCGTGGCCGGGCGTGTCGGCAACGATGAACTTGCGCTTCGGCGTGGCGAAGAAGCGGTAGGCGACGTCGATGGTAATGCCTTGCTCGCGCTCGGCTTCGAGACCATCGACCAGGAGCGCGAAATCGATGTCGTCGCCGGTCGTGCCGTGTTTGCGCGAATCGCGTTCGAGCGCGGCGAGCTGGTCCTCGAAAATCTGCTTGGTGTCCGAAAGCAGGCGCCCGATCAGCGTCGACTTGCCGTCATCGACCGAACCGCAGGTCAGGAAACGCAGCAGCGACTTCTTCTCCTGCGCCGCCAGGTAGTCGCGGACGCCGTCGGTGGGTGCGAGGCTCTTTGCCATGATGTGGCGCATGGTCAGAAATACCCCTCGCGCTTCTTCTTTTCCATAGAGCCAGCTTCATCGCGGTCTATCAGGCGACCCTGCCGTTCGGAGGTGCGCGCGGTCAGCATTTCGCCGACGATAGCTTCCAGCGTGTCGGCATCCGATTCGATGGCGCCGGTCAGCGGATAGCAGCCGAGCGTGCGGAACCGCACAAGCCGGTTCTCCACCGTCTCGCCGGGACGCAGTTTCATGCGCTCGTCGTCCCGCAGGATCAGCATGCCGTCGCGCTCGACCACCGGCCGCTGCTTGGCGAAATAGAGCGGCACGATCGGGATGTTTTCCTGCAGAATATACTGCCAGATGTCGAGCTCGGTCCAATTCGACAGCGGGAAGACGCGGATCGATTCGCCCGATGCGATGCGGGTGTTGAATATCTTCCACATCTCGGGCCGCTGGTTCTTCGGGTCCCACACGTGCTGCGCGTTGCGGAAGGAGAATATGCGCTCCTTGGCGCGCGATTTCTCCTCGTCGCGACGGGCGCCGCCAAAGGCCGCGTCGAAACCGTATTTGTCGAGCGCCTGTCGCAACGCCACGGTCTTCATCACATGGGTGTGGGTGTTCGAACCGTGATCGAACGGATTGATGTTATCGCGCACGCCGTCTTCATTGACATGAACCAGCAGATCGAAACCGAGTTTCTGCGCCATCTGATCGCGAAAAGCGATCATCTCGCGGAACTTCCATGTCGTGTCGACGTGGAGGAAAGGGAATGGCGGCTTGGCGGGATAAAACGCCTTCATCGCCAGATGCATCAGCACCGAAGAGTCCTTGCCAACGGAATAGAGCATGACCGGCTTGGCGAAGGCAGCCGCAACCTCGCGGAAGATATGGATGGACTCGGCTTCAAGCCGTTGAAGATGCGTAAGCGCAATGGTCATGGACTGTAAGCGTTCTTTCGTGCCTTCCGACAGAAGACCTTGCCTCAAATCATCGGGCTTTTTGCGCCCGGTTCAAGCCTTGCTTCTGGACAATCTCTCTCGTGCCGGCGTTCTAGCAGATCGCCGTTGGAGAGAACAATGCTGGACTGGCCCCGCGGCGTACGGTTCGGGAATGAATTTTCCATGGGCGCGGCAAAACCCGGAAATTTCTGCTCACAGGGCAAGCCGCTAGGAAAAGCGGGGGAAAATATTGCCTGGCTGAACATGCAAATTGCAACGTGAATGCCTCAGCCAGGCCACCGTCGGTGGCCATCGATTTCTGGCGGCAATCCCACCTTGCCGCACTATCGAAAAAAGGGCCAAGCCGCTATACCGGCTGCTGAAGACGAGCACGACGCATGATGGAACACGTGCTATTTCGAGGCGATATCCGTTGCCGCCGACGACACCTATCGCTCCCAGAGAATTGTGACCTAGAGCATTGAACCGGTTTTCATCGATAAGACAGCAATTCACTGCCTCGCGGGTGAATGTCTACTTCTCCATCCTTTGCTTCTTTTTTCCACCGGTTCTGGGATCGTTGGTCAGTTTTGTGTTCAATGGCGGAGCCCTCGCCTCCCTCGCGCTGATTGCCGCCGGGAAAAGGCGCTTCAACATCGACCGGCCCGTGATCTGGCTGACGGTCGCGATCTATGCCTATTGCGCGGCAAATCTCATGGCTTCCATCGTCAACAACGCGTTGGTCAGAGATGCGCCACACCTGATCCCGCTCGTTACCTTCCTGTTTTTCCCAATCTCCTATTCGACCTGGAGCATCACGCAGAAAGCCACGCTTGCCCGTACCATCGTGCTCAGCAGCATGGCCGCCTGTTTTGTCGCGCTGCTGATGGCCGTCATCCAGCAATATTGGATTGGGGTCAGGGCCGAGGGCGGGGCCGGCAATCCGATCGTCTTCGCAACCGTCGTCTGCCTTGCCGTGGTGGTCTGCGTGGCCGGTGCCTTGTCAGGCATAGAGCGAGCCCGGAACCCCCTCTTCTACGCCGCACTGGCCGGGACGATCGCCATCATCTATTCCGGTTCGCGTATTGTCTGGCTGGCGCTGCTGATTGCCGGCATCGCTGTTCTTTTGATCAACCATCAGAGGCTCAGAGGCAGGAATGCCGTTCGCGTGCTGCTGCTGCTGACGGCAGTCGGTGTCGTCATCGCGGCTTTCGGCTCCCAGGCGATATCCGGGCGCGTCGACTTTCTGCGCTCGGATTTGGATGCGCTTGGGACCCACGACAACTACGACACCTCGTTGGGGATACGTGTTGCCCTTTGGGACATCGGCCTCAAGGCATTCCATGACATGCCGGTGTTCGGACATGGTGTGGGCGCGAGCCAGCTTTTGATCAAGCAGGGCTTTCATGACCAGTTCGCAATGGACACAGGCTTCAACCATTTCCACAACGGCTTCCTGACCGCCCTGGTGCAAGCAGGAATTCTGGGCGCCGTGACACTGGCGGCGATCTTTGTCATTGCTGCTGGAAATGCCGTCCGGGTCTTGCGAAACAGCGGCGATCCGGTCGAGCGGTTCGGCGCGACCATGATTGTCATCGTCGTGATCACCTATCTCACAGCCGGGATGACGGGGATCCTGATCGGCCATGACATTTTGGACTCGGTGCTGATGGTCTTCCTGGTGTGCGGGACATATCTTGCCTCTGGACGTCAGGCTCCATTGGCGGAAGGACAGGCACTTCCAACAGTGACGGAAGAGCAGGCGCTTCCAGCCGCCACCCAAGAGCTGTCACGAGCAGGGCAATGAGAGTCTTGGTGACAGGTGCAACGGGTTTCATCGGACGTCTTGTCGTGCACCACCTTCGCGACGCCGGTGGCGAGCTTCGCCTCGCCTCCCGTCACCCGGAGAGGCTGGGTTCTGGAAGCGAAGCTGTGGCTATGCCCGGTTTCGATGCGCCTGCCGCGGCCTTCCTGGCGCTGACCAGGGATGTGACCCATGTCGTCCATTGCGCCGGCCTCAACAATGATCAGGGCGACGCCACCGAAGCCGATTATCGGGCGGCCAATGTGGAATTGAGCGCGCGGCTGGCGCAGGCAGCGGCCGCGCAGGCCAGCGGACGTTTCATCCACCTCTCCTCGATCCGGGCCGTGATCGGCGCACGCGTCAGCGCGACGATCGACGAGAACACGCTTCCTGCCCCGCAATGCGACTATGGGCGCTCGAAGCGCGAAGCCGAAATCAAGGTTCTCAACGCCTATGCGTCGCACGGCCGTTCCGATGCCGCCGTTTTGCGCCTGCCTCCGGTCTATGGAAGCGGCATGAAGGGAAACCTGTCGACGCTGATGCGAATGGCTGACACGGCGCTGCCGCTGCCGACAGGCGCCTTGACGGGAATCCGCTCGCTGATGTCCTCCGAAGCCGCGGCGCGAGCGGTGTCACACCTGCTGAGCCATTCGGAACCGCTTCACCCGATCTATGTCGGCGCCGATGTGCCACCGGTCACACTCGCTGCCATCATTGCCGCCTTTCGCAGGGGTTTCGGACGGCCGACGCGCCTGATCACGGTGCCGGCCGGCATGATGCAGCCGGCCGCATCCGTGCTAGGCAAGCGGGCGTTTTGGGACAGCATGACCGCGACGCAGATATGCGATCCTTCGCTGCTGATATCGCAGGGCTGGGCACCGGAAACCGGTACGCTGGAGCGGCTGGCCGACCTGGCGCGGCTCCGTGAACGTCGACCTCTCGCTTGACCATGACCTCTTCCCAAAACCGGCTTCGGTTTTTGGGATCATGGCCTGCTCAGCTTCGATAGAGCGTCCCAAACAGGATCCGAAGGTCGAGCCAGAACGATGCCGTGCTGAGATAGGCGGCATCGGTTTTGGCCAAAAGCTCGGGGTTCGACATGTCGATGCCCCTGATCTGGGCCAGACCCGTTATGCCCGGAAGTGCCACCAAGACCCCTAGTCGCCTTCGACACTCGATCAATTCCGTTTGCGTCGGCAGACAGGGACGCGGCCCAACCAGGCTCATCTCGCCCTTCAGAACGTTCCAGAACTGGGGTAGTTCRTCGAGTTTGAACTTCCGCAAGACCTTGCCAACCGAGGTGACGGAGTTCGTAGGCGCCTCGTGCGTGGGCAATGACGGCGTTCCAACATACATCGTGCGCAATTTGTGACAGCGAAAAAGCAGGCCGTCGCGACCGACCCGCGTCTGCGAAAAAATGGCCGGACCGGGTGATGATGCGCGAACAGCAAGGAAGGCGAGCACCAGAACAGGCGATGTGACCACCAGCAGCAGAGCCGCGCCGGCAAGATCGAAGATTTGCTTGGTTGCCTTCATGAACGGCCGATAGCGCTCCCTGCCAAAGCCCCGAGACAACGCCGCAGACGAAGCCCGTCAATACGGTCGACGTAGCATGAGGTCATCTCCTGGCCAAGCACACCATGCAACCGTTCGATGCTCAGATGCGTCCGAGGATAAATGCGAGATAGAGCCCCAGGGTGCCGGCAAGTGTCTGCCGATAGACACCGCTTTTGCGCAAGCCGCCCAAACGCTGGAAAAGATTGCCCTGCCGCCCTTTTGTGAACAGATCGACGCACGCCGCTGCATCCTCGGTCAGCAGGTCGCGGTTGACGGCAAGTCCGTCAAGATTGCGATCCGTCCAGCCGGCAAAGTCGCCCTTGAACAGACGGCCAAGCCGGGAAATCCTCGCCCTCCACGACACGTTGGCGCCAACCAGGTTTGCCGCATGCTGGCGGTAGCGCACCAGCGGCCGTGGATCGTAGCGGACGATGCCGCCGGCGGCGGTCACGATGAGATAGGCCCAC
Organism: Mesorhizobium sp. P5_C1; assembly: GCF_054049815.1. Lineage (NCBI taxonomy): Bacteria > Pseudomonadati > Pseudomonadota > Alphaproteobacteria > Hyphomicrobiales > Phyllobacteriaceae > Mesorhizobium > Mesorhizobium sp. P5_C1. Next base: position 18,864 of record NZ_JBFULQ010000062.1, read on the forward strand.
CAGTCGTGGCTGACGAACTCGGTTTGCGCTGAGGCCCTGGCCAGCAGGTCGCGGGCCGCGGCGTTGAGCAGGATGGTGTTGCCGCCGGCGATGCTTTGCACAAGCGCGTTGCGAAAGGATGGCGACCGGCGAAACAGCGGCGAATGGCCGACGAGGCTTCCGGATTCGGTCATGGTCGCGGTTCGCGAGCAAAACATCAGCGGGATTTTTGCGTCATAAGCCTGCATCCAGCGGACAGCGCTCTCCAGCCGGTCGGGCTCCCAGATATCGTCCTGGTCACAGAAGGCATAGCAG